>JBDUEH010000007.1:0-15616 GCA_040002555.1 Gemmatimonadales bacterium
GCGGAATGACTCGCCTGACCGGAGTGTGGCAGGTAAATTTGTACGACATCCCACGCAACACTACTCGTCACTGGCTCGATCGCCTTGGCCTCCTCGGCCGCTGGCGAGCGATGAAACGCTCGTAGCGAATCGTGCAATATCAACTTTCGGTAATTGTCGCGTCGTACAAGCGCGCGGAGGCTCTGGAGCTTTGTCTCGGCGATCTCGCTGCGCAGAAGACGACGCGCCCGTTCGAGGTTGTTCTCGTGCTTCAGGCGCATGATTCAGTGACCCCAGCTCGCCTCCGGGAACTATTCGACGGCAAGCTCCCGCTTCAGATCGCCGAGTTTGCCGAGGGTCTCGGAACTTCGCGCGCGCGGAACACCGGCCTCGCGATGGCCCGCGGTGAGAATGTCGCCTTCCTCGATGACGATGTACGTCTTCGCGACCATTGGGTCGAAACGATCATCAAGTTTTTTGACGATCCGGCGATTGGCGGAGTCGGTGGTTACGTAGATCATCCGGGGCATTACACACTGGCGAGGAAGACGGCCTACCGCGCCCTCGGACTGACTTCCAACCGCTACAAGATCGACTGGGGCGGATTCAACGTTGGTCCGGCGACGCATCCGGACACAGACCAGCCCGCTGAGTGGTTGAGTGGGGGGAACATGGCGTTTCGGCGGAAGGCCATTCATTCAGTGGGCGGGTTCGACGAAGCACTCGGCAGTTTCTGGCACGAGGACGTCGATGTTGCGCACCGCGTTCGGAAATCGGGATGGAAAATGATTTCGTCGGCCAAAGTCGCGGTCGATCACTTTCCGAGCTCGATCAATCGGCCACCGCTTCACTCGCAGATGCGTGAGCGCGAGCGGTCACGCGTTCTGTTCGTCTGGAAGGCAATCGGCAGCGATCCGTTCTGGCGTGTGCGTTACGGCGCGAGACTGGTCTTGCACGCAGTGGCGATGACGGTGATTGGTGTCGTCAAGCGAGATCTTCGCATTCCTGTCAATGTCATCCGCGGTGGCATCGAAGGCTACAAGGACCTTCCTCGCGCGCGCGAAGCAAGCGCGACACGAGCTGCGTCGCTCGCGTCCGCCGGGTCGGGAGCAGCGCAAAGATGACCGCGTCGATCACGCTTCTCGTTCCGACGTACAATCGCATCCGCGCGCTCGAGGCGGTGTGGCCGTCGTATTTGGGGCATCCCGACGTCGCGAAGATCATTGTAATCGATGACGGATCAACGGATGGAACGAAGGAGCGAGTAGAAGATTGGGCGACCCGCGCTCCAATACCCGTGAGTGTAATTCGTCACGACACGCAGCGTGGGCAACCGGCGTCCCGAATGTCCGGAATTGCAGCGAGCGATACGGAATGGGTTTTCTTCGGCGAGGACGACGTCTGGATTGCGTCGAATTACTGCTCCACCCTTCTGGCCGAAGCGAAAGAGCTCGATGCGTCGATGATCGCTGGCCGTATTGTGACTGCCCGCGTTCCGGGAGAATTCAGCACTTCGTGCCTGGTCGATCCGCAGACGCCTATCCGCAAGCCGAGCGAGGTATTCGATCTCGACGACATGGACGCCGACTTCTCCGCGCGGACTGTCGCGCCGATCCCGGCGCCGTTTCTCCATTCCATCGCGCTGATCAAGCGATCGCTTTTCAGCGCCGTGGTATTCGATACTTGGTACGCAGGGAATTCCTGGAGAGAGGAAACCGATTTCTACCTCGCTGCGGGCACGTTGGGAGCCAAGGTGTATTTCACGCCGTCAACGGTCTGCTTTCACCTGCGGGGGCCAATCTGCGCGAGCGGGGGACACAGGATCAACCGGCTTCGCTTCGAGATCCTCGCTTGGCGAAACACGAGGTATCTCGTTTCCAAGCACTGGAAATACCTTCAGCAAGCCTATGGTCTTCGCGGGTCGGTGAATGGATGGATGGTTCGGTATTATGCGCGCCGTCAGCTTGCACAAATTCAGCGAATCGCGCGCAGCGGGACGAGGTCCAGCTATCGTGGGTAGTCCCCTGCTGACCCATGACGTAGCGGTCGAGAGCCGGTTCCCGGCGAGCTCAGGAATCCTTCTTGGAATCGCGGGCTGCCTCCAGCTCATTTCTTTTGTGGAACTTGCGTTTGGTACCGGGCTCGCCTCGGCGACGTGGTTCCTCGTCAGTCAGTTCCTGACTTGTGTCGCGCTCATCCGCCTTTACGATGGCCGGTGGGTGCTTCAGGACATCCGCCTCTTCTTCGCCGTTTTTCTGTTTCTCTACGGCGCAACGCTTCCTCTCGTAATTACTCTCGGATACGGGCTTCCCACAGCGGGAATTGGGCGCGCCGCGTTCATGTTTGGCACGGCGTTTCTCGGGTTCAACATCGTTCAGTGGTGGTATCGACAGCCGTGGCATGACGTGCCTGCGGAAGTGTTCGACCGCATTCGCCCGACGTTCACGAACACTGCGATTCTCATTGTTGCGTTTGCAGCATTGCTTGTATACGCGGTATCGCGGGGGCTCGATCTAACCGGCGCTCTCGATCGGCGAAAGACACTGCTGCTCGGCACCCAGCTCTGGGTTGTCGCGATCTTCATGATGAACGGTCTCGTGATGTACATGTTCGCTGGCTGGAACCGGCTCAGCAGGACGGTGCGCCGGTGGCTGGTGGTGTACGTCGCACTCTTCGTATTCTTCGCCCTGTCACTTGGAAACCGTCGCGATTTCCTGCCGATGTTCATCTTCCTGTTCGGTGTCGCGGCAACGCGACGGCATGCGGTGATTGGGAGGAAGACAGTCCTGGTCGGACTGCTGGCGTTCCTCGGGATGAACGCATTCGGTATAGTGAGACAGGTCGCCTACAATCCCTCGATTCTCGCCCAGGTTGACCCGGTTCAGGTGCTGGTCACGGAGAACGAGTTCGTGTCCCCCATTCAGACGCTGATGCACTACATGCTGCACCAGCATCCACTCCGCTGGGGATCTACATATCTCTTGGCGCCCGAGCTCTTCGTCCCGCGCGCAATCTGGATCGAGAAGCCCGAGAGCCTGTCCCTTCAGTTCATGCGCGATGCATACGGATCCGTCGAGCTGATGGGGTTTGCATACACACCCGTGACGGAGGCCTTCCTCAATTTCGGTTTCGTGGGTCCATTCCTGATTTTCTCCATTATCTCATTGCTGCTCGTGAAACTGGTTCGCTCGGTGGACGAGCATCCCGGCCTCTATTTCATCGTTTTCGCGCTCGTAGTCGATTTCAATCGTGGTGATTTCGGCGGCTCACTTTACGAGATGACGATGGTCGGAGCTGCGTACGGCTTTATGCTTTTCTGTTCGAGGCTTCGATCGAGTCCGTCGACAGCAAGGAAGTTCATGTCCGGTCCGGCCTCGGCGTCCGCGAGTAGTATCGCTCGAGACCTTTGAACCGGTGAAA
Source organism: Gemmatimonadales bacterium (assembly GCA_040002555.1). Taxonomy (GTDB): domain Bacteria; phylum Gemmatimonadota; class Gemmatimonadetes; order Gemmatimonadales; family Gemmatimonadaceae; genus UBA4720. The sequence goes on from JBDUEH010000007.1 coordinate 3,400, forward strand.
ATTGCGCTCAATCTTCTGTATCTCATTCCGGGTGTCGTTGGCGGAACCGAGACCTACGCCAGATCACTGATTCCGGCGCTGGCTCGTCTCGACGAGGACCATGAATTCACCGTCTACGTAAATCGTGAGTCCGCCGATCTCGACGTCACGCCGGCTGCCAATTTCAAGCGGGTCGTGTGTCCCGTAGTGGCGATGCGCCGAGCGTACAGATACGGATGGGAACAGGCAATCCTGCCGCTTCAGCTCCGTCGGACCAATCCTGACCTGGTCCATTCGCTGGGTTACGTTGGTCCAATCGCATCAAGTAAACCGCAGGTCGTCTCGGTTCATGACGTCAACTACCTCGGCCACAGCGGTCGCCGCACTCCGGTAGGCCGCCGCGCATTTCAGTTTTTTGTGGAGAAGACGGTAAAGAAAGCGAGTCATGTCATCACGATCTCGAAGTTTTCCAAGCGAGAGATCATGACGCATCTCGGTGTACCTGACGAAAAGGTGTCGGTTGTGTACTGCGCGGCCAGGGAAGAGACGCCTGGTTCGGCAGATGGCGACCCATTAAGCAGCGAAGTGGTCAAGAACGTGAGTCAGCCGTTCATGATGGCCTTTAGCAGCCTCAGCGCCCACAAGAACATCGGCCGGTTGATCGCGGCGTTCGCGAAGATCTCGTCCGACGTGCCTCACTCGCTCGTCTTGATCGGCCACATGCCAGAGAAGTCGGCCGAGATCAGGGCGGAACTCCGGAAAGCGGCCGATCATCGAATTTATTTCACGGGTTTCATTCCGGACGAACAGGTGGACGCGTTGATGCGGCGCGCATCGCTGTTTGTGTTCCCATCACTGTACGAGGGATTCGGGCTGCCGATCCTCGACGCGCAGCACGCCGGTGTGCCTATCGCATGCTCAAACGTTGCCGCGTTGCCTGAAGTTGCCGGCGACGGCGCGATCTTGTTCGATCCGCTGTCGGTGGACGACATGGCCAATAAGCTGACCCGCGCACTACTCGATGCGGACCTTCGCGAGACGCTCGTTCGCAATGGTACCGAAAACGAGGTGACATTTTCGTGGGATAAGGCCGCTCGCGAAACAACCTCGATCTACCGAAAGGTCGTTGCGTGACGGCGTCAACGAAAACGTTTCTCTTCATCACGCAGGTTTACGTTCCTGACCCGGCGGCAGTTGGCCAGCATCTCGCCGATGCCGCAGAGGAACTCGCGGCGCGCGGGCACAAGGTGATCGTGTACACGTCCAGATCCGGTTACGACGATCCGTCAGTGAAATATCCGTCGCGCGAAATGCTGCGAGGGGTTGACGTGAGGCGCATCCCGCTCTCGTCATTCGGCAAGAGCTCGATCATCGTCCGCCTCCTCGGCGGAATCCTGTTTGTCAAACAAGCCGTCCTGCGAAGTTTTTTCCAGCCGAACATTGACGCGGTCGTCGTCAGCACATCACCGCCGATGGCATCGTTGGGTGCGCTCTTCATCGCCGGATTTCATCGCGCACGGCTGAAGTACTGGGTGATGGACGTGAACCCGGACCAGATCGTCGCGCTCGGCATGGCGCGACCTGGCTCGCTTCCAGTGCGCGTCTTCGATTGGATCAATCGAGAAGTTCTTGACCGCGCTGACGACGTGATTGTGCTTGACCGGTTCATGGCTGAGCGCATCCATCAGAAAGTTGATGTGAGTTCCAAAACCACCGTGCTTCCGCCGTGGGCAGCCGAGGATCCGGATGTCGTTGTCGCGCACGAAGAGAATCCGTTTCGCGCGTCGCACGGATTGGATGGAAAGACCGTGGTGATGTACAGCGGCAATCACGGCCCGTCCAATCCGCTGTCGACCATCCTGGGCGCCGCTGTTCGGCTTCAGGGTGAACCGCGGCTCAAGTTCATGTTCGTCGGCGGCGGGGTGGGGAAAGAGGAAGTCGAGGCGACCGAGAGCTCGAACATCGAGTCGCTGCCGTATCAACCACAGGAAGATCTGAGATACTCTCTCGCCGCCGCTGATGTCCACGTCGTCACGATGGGTGACGATATTCGCGGAATCGTTCATCCCAGCAAAGTCTACGGCGCGATGGCTGTCGCGCGGCCCATCCTGCTCGTTGGACCAGATGAGAATCACGTATCGGACATCATCGATGAATACGGGAACGGCTGGCACGTGCGTCACGGAGATGTCGATGCAGCGGTGCGAGTTCTCGAGGAAATAGCCACAATGTCAGCTGGAGAGCTTGCGGCGATGGGCAAGCGTGGGCGCGATGCAATTCACGCGACGGGCGGAAAAGCCGGCGCTGTGGGGCGTGTATGTGACGTGCTGGAGAGTGGCGTTTGACGCAGAGGATTCTCGTGACTGGAGCGACGGGCTTCATCGGCAGGCATTTGTGCGATGCGCTGGCTTTTGAAGGAAACGAAGTCGTTGCACTCACGCGACGCGCGGACGCGGTGGCTCCAAAGGGCGGAAGAATTGCCGTCGTCAATGACTTGCTCGATCGGGAACATGTCCGTCGCGCGCTCGAGGGCGTCAACTCTGTGGTGCATCTCGCTGCTCGAGTGCACTCGCGACCGGAAGGCATCGCCGATCCAGATTCGGAATGCCGCCGCATCAACGTCGACGGAACGGCGGCGCTTCTCGATGAATCCGTGAACGCCGGCGTGAAGACTTTCGTCTACATCAGCTCGGTGAAGGCTGTTGCCGATACAAGCGAGACCATGTTGACAGCGCAGACGTTGGCCGAGCCCACGGACGCATACGGCTCGAGCAAGCTCGAGGCTGAAAGGCATCTACGATTGGTTGCGATGAAACAGGGCATTGCGGCGCCGGTCCTTCGCCTTCCCGCCGTCTACGGTCCCGGAATGAAGGGCAACATGACACGGTTGTTCCGGGCAGTGGAGCGAGGGCTGCCCTTGCCATTCGGGCTCATCCGCAACCGTCGCAGTTTTGCGTACGTCGGCAATGTGGTGGCGGCCATTCAAGCGCTTCTTCTTTCAGCCGGCGCTGCTCACCAGACTTTTTATGTGAGCGACGGGGAGGACCTGTCCACGCCCGATCTGATCGAACGGATCGGCATTGCCCTCGGAAACCGTCCGCGCATGCTGCCAGTGCCCCCAGCCGTTTTCGGGGCGACCATTTACCTCGGGGGGTTGCTCTCGCGAATTGCCCCGTTCCATCTTACAGGCGATTCACTTTCTGCCGTGCTTGGTTCCCTGTTCGTCGATTCATCGACACTCCGGGAGACCGCCGGTTTTAATGCTCCATTTTCCGTCGACAAGGGGATGTCCCTGACCGCTGAGTGGTATAAAAAGGGTGGAGTAAATCGTTGACGGTTGAGCGCGCCGTCTTTCTGATTGCGGCCGTGATTCTCAGCTGGCTTTTGGCCAGTCGCGTGAGACTCTACGCGCTCGATAGACTCCTCGATATCCCGAACGAGCGCAGCTCTCATTCGGCCCCCACTCCGCGCGGAGGCGGGTTGGCGATCGCGTTCACGGCCCTTGGGGGAATCGTAATAGCGGCGATGCTGCAATGGATCGACTCGAATCTGGCGATTGCGTTGGTGGGCGGTGGCGCGCTAATCGCGGCCGTCGGGTGGGTGGACGACCACCGCAGCCTCTCTGCGCTGACTCGTTTTGCAGTGCAGTTCTTCTGCGCAGGCTGGGCGATGTTCTGGCTCGGAGGATTGCCGTCGTTGAGCATCGGGTCCGCAAGTCTTCATCTCGGGCCGGCGGGAATCGCCCTCGGCGTCATCGGAATCGTTTGGGCAATCAACCTCTACAATTTTGTTGACGGCATCGACGGACTCGCTGCTGGTGAAGCGATCAGCACCGGCGTAATTGGCGGGCTTATTCTGCTGGCGATGGGGCAAACCGGCCTCGCCACTGTGTCCTTGCTCGTCGCCGCTGCGAGCGCGGGTTTCCTTCCGCTGAATTGGGCGCCCGCGCGCATCTTCATGGGCGACGTCGGCAGCGGAATGCTCGGCTACCTGTTTGCAGTGCTTGCAATCGCCTCTGAAAACTCTGGCGCGGTTCCGCTGCTGCTGTGGGTTTTGTTGCTCGGTGCGTTCGTGTTCGATGCCACCGTCACATTGTGCCGCCGAATCGCGCATGGCGAGCGATGGTATCATGCTCATCACAGTCACGCATATCAGCGGATGGTGCAGGCTGGCAGAAGCCACGCCCAGGTGAGCACCACGATTCTTTTTATCAATCTGATTCTCGCCATTCTGGCGATCGTCGCGTGGCTCAGGCCCGCGCTATTCCTTATGGCAATCGGTGCGGGGGCTGTTCTGCTGAGCGTGATCTACCTGTCGGTGGAGCGCATAAAGCCGATGCACGCCCATTCGCATTCGCGCGGATAGCAAGTTGACCGAACCCAAAGCTCCCTACGGAAGCGCGGGGCCATGGCAGGCACGCGCTCGAGAGCAGACATCGCTTCTCGTCTTCCTAAGCATACTCCTGCGTAACCGGCGGATCATCGCGGTCTGCGGACTTGTTGGTCTCGTCGCTTTCGGCGCTTTTGCGATGTCGGAAGCAAACCTGTACATCGCGTCCGGTTCGTTTGCGGCGAGGGCCAGCCGTGCGGGGCAAGTCCCGGGAGCGGCAGCGCAGATAGGTTTGTCGCTCGGGGTGATCGACCTCGCGCAGTCAACGCTGTTTTACGGCGAGTTGGCTCGTTCCAATTCCGTGCTGATTCCTGTCGCGCAGCGGACGTACACGGTCACGACAGACAAGGGCACCAAAACCGGACCTCTTGCGGCGTTCCTGGGAGTCAAATCTTCCAGCCCCACAGTGGCCGCGATGATCGTTGCGAAACGTCTCCCCGACAGAGTGGGCGTTCTGACGTCGGGGCGTTCCGGTATTGTAACCCTTCTGGTTACGGCGGAAGATCCACAGATCGCTCAGCAGATAGCGGCGAATATTCTCAGGGAACTGGACACCAACAGCTCCACGACAAGAAAGGAACAGGCTGTCGCAGAACGAAAGTTCGTCGAAGGGCTCGTTGCGGAATCACGGCAAAAGCTGTTCGACGCCGAAAACCAGTTGGCAGCATTTCGTCAGCGGAACCGTGATCCGGGGAACTCGCCGAACCTGAAAATTCAGGAAGACCAGCTCGTTCGCGATGCCGATCTCGCTCAGCAGGAATACTCAGGGCTCGCGTCTTCTTATCAGCAGGCAAGAATCGAAGAAGTTCGCAACCTGAGCGCAATCAGGATTGTTGAGTATCCTGACGTTCCAGTCCAGCCGCAGCGGCGCGAGGCCGCCAGAAAGACGCTGATCGGGCTCGTCACCGGAATTTTCGCTGGCGTCGTCGTCGCATTTCTTCGGCAACGACTGGAAGAGAAGAGACGCGGGAAGGACACCACGCTCGAACAATTTTCAGACGCGCGCCGGGAAACCTCGGCAGACGCGCGTCGTCTTGCGGGACCTTTTGCTAGAAGCTCTGCCTCACCGTAAGTCCGAAATTCAGGTTCGACACATCGCTGGTGAAGTAGCGATTCAGGTTGTCAGTGAAAACGACTTTACCTGACACATCGAACGGGCCGACGAACCTCGACATCTCCGCGCCGAGTGAGTTCATCACATCGACACCCTTGGTGGAAGGCTCGCCCGACACGTAGTCTTTTTCCAACAGCGAACGCTCGCGTTGAGTCACCCTGGAAACGAAAACGTTCAACCGGCCGCCTCCCGTGAGTCGCTCAAATCCGAAAGTCTGGGCTGAGCCGCTGCCGATGCCCACTGGTGCCCCGAGAATCTGGCCGCGGTCGGTGTGACCCTGCGCGAGTGGAATGTGGAGATAAATAAGCCCCTCACCACGGGTACGTGTTCCGGAAGGAGCTTCGTAGCTGAAAACCTCGGCATGAAACGCGTTGATGTTCTTGCCGACGAGCCATGCCTTTCTGAATCCCACATTTAAAGTGGCCGAGTGATCGGGCTCCTGAAACAGGTCGCGCAAGTCGGCACTGAAATCTTCCCGGCCGTACTCGCCGTAGAACTCCGTGCCCGTCTCCGGCGGCGCCCAACGAAAGAATATGGACGCGAGTTGGTTTTGCTGCAGGCTCCTGTCATCACCATTTACCGTATCCCCTTCGGCTGCGATGCGCGTCTTGAGAAATGCCTGCAAGGGCAGGCGAAGATTACTCGAGGTAAAAAGTGAAGCGCTGTTCGCGGCGTGGAAAAAGCGCCCGCCGCCAAGCTCGAGGCCCGTGATGCGCTTGATCTGAATCAATCCGACGAGACCGGCCATGAATCGTTTCTTACCCGGCTCGTCGTAGGAGACGAAATAATCCTTCCCAGTGATGGACGAATAAGGGCTCTGCGCAAGTGAACCATAGACGACCCGGGTGTGAATCGCGCCAATTCCAACGTTTAGCGGATGAGAAGTTCCGAGATAAAAATGCGGAAATCCACCAGCGTTGTTGCCGAGCACGTAAGGATACTCGAGTGTCGGTCCCCACCACTGCGACTCGGTAGACAGTCCGGTTGCGAACGGGCCCGCATCAATCCGGATGTTGCTCTCACCGAGATCGAGGCGGCTATACGGCAGGTCTCCGAAACGCTGCGGCTTGTCCACGCGAAGCGGATACTGTCCGTCAGCAAAAATGAGCGGACCAATCCTTTGGTTATCCATGAGCGGGAATTCGGTATTCTCCGCGCGAAACGCGATCGGTGCGATCTTGGCTGAGAGCACGCCCCATCGCATCCCAATTCCAGCCTGCCCATAACTGGTAAGGCCTTTTCCCGCCCAGATGACACCGTCGTTTCCGCCAAACGGATAAGCGGTATTGAAGAGAAACCCGACGGTGGGATGGACATAGTTCCAGTGCAATCCCGGGCCCTTTTGCGACGAGAAATCGTAACGGCTCGCCCAGGGGTGGATTGAATCTGTGGGAGCAAGCGCGTCTAATTCCCTGGGCGAGAAGCCGCGAATACTCCACGTTGTAGACTTCGATTTGCCGAGCGTCTGCAGGTAGCGCAGGTAGCTTTCGAATTCGCCGCCGGCAAATACCTCAGCTCGGCCGCCGCCGGTTTGTGCGGCCGCTGGCCTCGCGCTCAAAACGACCATCACACCGATCAGCGCAGCGAGTGCGCCTGACCGAATGGCTGACGTGCAGAAAATCGCGCCCCGCCATCCGTCGCGAGTCATCGACGGCGCGGCCGGGAGACAATCTTTATTCATCTGTCACTTGGGACGAGAGGATTGCGGCCCGCCAACGTCGACATTGTTGTCGCGCCGCTTGTGTGTCGAAGGACTATATTTACTTTCGTGCCCTGCCACGAGCAAGCGTGCACCGCACGATAAGCGCGCGTGCCGCGCGACCAATCACATTGAAACGCCGCCATTAATGCGTTCATTTAAGCGCCTGAAGTATTTCCTGCTTGTACCCCTCCTCACTGTGATGGCGTTGCCTGCCACTTCACAAACGGTCGGGCCGTCTGCCAGCCCGCGTGCCTTAGGTACGCGAGGCACGGCGACTGTCAGCGGCGATTCTGCTGACAGGCTCAGGCTCGGCATTCTGGACGGAAGCGCCGCCATCAATGGCTATCTCCTTCGCTCGACGTCGTCGATGATGGATCAACAGCGTACGGGTGTCGTTGCCCCGATTATCGGGATTGTTCTTCCTCAGGTGATGGAAGTCACCAACACGTCACTCCCGTTCGGCCAGAACGACGGCGCGCTGTGGCAGGGAAAGGGCTACAACGTGCGCGCGCTGGCAGGACTGACGGCGACTTTCGGTCCGGTCCAGTTCATCGCCATTCCAGAACTTGTTCTGGAGACAAATGACAATCTTTCGATCGATCCCACAGATCTGAGATTTTCGCGACCGCTGCCGGCTTCACGGAGCCCGTGGTCGTCGCCGTTCAACGTCGCTCCCTATCCGATCGACTTGCCGTACCGGTTCGGCGACAGGGCAACCAAGAAAGTCTATCCGGGCCAGTCATCCCTCACGGTCACCGGGGGTCCGATTCAGATCGGCGCTGCAACCGAGAACGAGTGGTGGGGTCCGGCATTCAGAAATCCTCTCGTTCTAAGCGACAACGCGCCCGGCTTTCCGCATGCCTTCTTTCGCACCGGACGTCCGCTCAATACTGGTGTCGGTGGATTCGAGTTCCGCTGGATTGTCGGTGGGCTCAAGGAGTCGGATTTTTTCGACAATATCGCCACGAATAACGTAAGATCGTTGAGCGCCGCCGCACTGACCTGGCAGCCATATCACAGTTCAGGATTAAACTTCGGTATCACCCGGTCGGTTTACTCGCCTGTGAGTGGTTACGGCGGCGTGGCAGCGCATGCCGCAGATTTTCTCAAAGGTACCGGACATCCCAACGCGGTTTCGGCCACCGATTCGACGATGATACCTGGTCCAGACCAGATCTTCTCGTTGTTTATGCACTGGGCTTTGCCGCGACATGGTCTCGAGTCGTACATTGAGTGGGGAAGAACGGAGTTGCCCGCGTCGCTCCATGACTTTCTCACCGAGCCCAACCATACGAGGGGCTACACCGCGGGGCTGCAATGGCTAAGCGGGGGAAGCGGTGCTGGCTCGCGGGTACGTCTCCAGACGGAGATAACCAACGTCGAGCAGAGCAGCACTTATCGCCTGCGGCCAATTGGCTCGTGGTACACCAGCCGCGCAGTTGTGCAGGGCTACACCAACGAGGGTCAGATGCTCGGCGGCGGTCTTGGGCCTGGCTCTTCCGCTCAGTGGTTCGCTGCGGACTACATGCGGCAGCTGTGGCAGGTGGGGCTCAATTTGGGACGACAACGTTTCAACAATGACGCGTTCTTTTCGCAGACGAATCCGAACCGCTGCTTTCACGACGTTACGGTTTATCCGGGAATGCGCGCACAACTCAATACCAGGCTTCTGAAGGTTGGTTTTGAGGCATCGAAAGTCGTCAGATATAATGCGTTCTTTCAACGCATTCGCGGCTGTGAAAATGGAATCGAGGCGATCGGCGACCGAACGAGCGATCATGTATCGATTACGGTAACGGCCCTCCAATGGTGATGACTATGAAAAGGGTGCTGACCGCCACGGCGGTAGGAGCAATTGTTCTTGCTTCAGGCTGCGTGGAGAATGTTGGCCCGTTCCTGACTACCTCCGAGCCCCGTGTTCTCTTCGTCTCAGACAGGGATGGAAACGACCAGATATACTCGATGTATTCGGATGGCAACAACATTACCCGACTTACAAACAACAAGGCGAAGGATACGCGACCTGCGTGGTCGGCGGACGGCACCAAGATCGCGTTCCAGAGCAATCGTGACGGCAACAACGAGATCTACGTCATGAACGCCGACGGCAGCGATCAGCACAATGTGACTCGCGACCCCGCGAATGAAGAGAATCCGATGTTCGCTCCTGATGGAGCGCGAATTGCGTTTTCCAGCAACCGGGATGGGAACAAGGAGCTCTACACCATTAACGTGGACGGTTCGGGCGCGAAGCGCCTTACCGATTTCTTCGCCGATGACACGTGGCCGTCGTGGTCGCCCGATGAGCGCAAGTTTGTTTTCTACGGCCCGCGCAATTCGGTGAATTCTGACATTTATCTGCTCGACATCCGGAATAACACTGTGGGGCGGCTCACCAGCAATTCGTCCGAGGAGCAAACTCCCATGTGGGCGCCCGACGCATCGCGGATTGTCTTTGCAACGAATCGCGACGGGAATTTTGAGATTTACACAATGAATCCCGACGGCACGGACCAGAAGAATCTGACAAACGATCCGGGTGGCGACGCTCGCCCGTGGTGGTCCGCGCGAGGCCGGGAAATCTGTTTCACCAGTACTCGCCAAAGCGGGAACAACGAAATCTGGATCATGAATTTCGACGGCTCGAATCCGAGGCGCCTGACCAACAATCCCGCGACCGACGATTTCTGCTCGCTGAAGTAATTGGGTGTACAGCAAGTACTACGAGCAGCACAACGCCGATCGCAACGACCTGCTCGGCAATGCTGAAGTAGCGTTCCAGACGTTTGCGTTCGACCGCGCAAACATCAGCGCGCTCGGCCACATGGAGCTCAACAGAGACGAGGCACGCGTCCTCGATGTCGGATGTGGGAGCGGGGCGGGGCTGATTCAGTTCCTTCGCCTTGGGTTTCGGCCCGATCAGCTGACAGGGATCGACATCAGCAATGAGAGAATAGACGACGCGCGTCGCAGTCTGCCCAGCGTTGAATTCAAGTGCGAGAGCGCCGACAGGCTCTCGTACGCGGACGGTTCGTTCGACATCGTTTTCGAATCCACGATGTTCGTCCTGCTGCCTACTGAAGAAATGGCCAGCGGAATTGCGAACGAAATGCTACGCGTCACCCGGCCCGGCGGCTATCTCATGCTCGTTGACTGGAGATATTCCAAGCCGGGCAGTGATGTATACAAGGCAATGAACAAGTCCCGCATCGCGAACTTGTTCGGGGTCGGCACAAGTACCACCGTGGTGGCGCGTGAAAGCGGAGCTCTTGTTCCCCCGCTGGGAAGATTTCTATCCCGCCGCGCGCCATCGCTCTATTTCCTTGCGCAGGCGATGCTGCCATTCGCGGTTGGACAGGTCACAACCGTACTTCGAAAGAATCTGTAGCTAAGCGACCACGCGCGAGGCAACGATCTCGGTCGCCCCGGGCGGCGGTGCGGCGGGAAGGGGACTCTGACGAGCGATGATCTCCAGCAGTTGAGGCGAAGCGCCGATTGACGCAGCAATTCGGGAAACTCCGGCCAGGGCGGACGACCTGTCGAGTGCACCTCTCACCGTCAATCCAACTACTGCGATGTCTCTCGCGACACTTGCCGTCGCGTCGACGTACAACAATCCTAGTCGCGATTTCCACGGCCTGATGATCTGATTGTACCGAAGGTCGGGGTCAGCGCTTCCCTCGAGAATCTCTCCTTCGTCAGCGAAGACGATCGACGCGAGATCAGTTATTCCAGGACGAACACTCAGCAGCCTCTTCTCGTCCTGAGTGTAAAGCACAGTCTCTCGCTCGACGTTCGGCCGCGGCCCAACGAGGGACATCTCCCCCTTCAGCACATTCCAAAGCTGCGGAATCTCATCGAGCTTGAAGCGCCGGATGAACTTGCCGAGTGAAGTGATGCGTGGATCGTCGCCGGCGGTGGAATCGACGCCGCTCGTGTCGGCGCGGATGACCATCGAGCGGAATTTGACCATCCGAAACGGACGCTCTTTGCGTCCCATTCGGCTGGCGATGTAAAACGGGGAGTGATAGTCCTGGAGATAAATCGCGACGCACAGGACAATCAGCAGCGGGGAGAGAATCAGCAGTCCGGCAAATGCGACTGCGATGTCCAGCAAACGCTTCATTCGAACGTTTCTTGCTGTGCCCCGACGAGCGCGAGTGCGCGCTGCACGATGTAATCGACCGTTGGATAGTAGCTGCGCTCGAGCGGGCTGCTGGTGGGGGCCGGAGCGTCGGGAAGGGTCACGCGACGAGGCGCAGCACGCATGGCGCGCGGGTCGACCGCCTCGGAAATCGATGCGATCACCTCGGCGGCCATACCGCAGCTCCTCCAGTCGCCATCGACCGCGAGCACGCGACCCGTCTTCTTCGCAGACTTGATCATCAGCGTCGAGTCGAGCGGGTTGAGGACGCGAATGTCGATGACGTCGCACTCGATACCGTTTGCGCTCAGACGCGCAGCGGCCTCCCGGCAGAGGTGCGCGCTATAGCTCGACCCGATGAGCGTGAGATCCTGTCCGGTGCGCGTAAGGCGCGGCCCTTCCTGGGCAAGGTTCCGCTCTTCGATCGGCGGAAGCTCTTCCTCGAGACCATAGAGCCAGCGGTCGTCGAGGTAGAGCACGGGATCGTCGGACAAGACGCTCGCTATCAGTAGATCGCGCGCGTCAGTCGGCGTTGACGGCATCACGACCCGAAGCCCAGGGATATGCGCGAACCACGACTGCAATGACTGCGAGTGCTGAGCGCCCTGCTCGCCACCGCGGTTGATGATCGCCCGAATCGTGATCGGTGCGGAGACCTGTCCACCGAACATCGAGCGCCATTTCGCGGCCTGCGTCACGATCTGATCGACCGCCAACAGCATGAAGTCCACTCGCGGGTGTATCACGATCGGACGGTAGCCGCAGAGAGCTGCACCAAGGGCCGCTCCGGTGCAGCCGAGCTCGGAGACAGGCGTGTCGATGACGCGCTCGCGTCCGAACTGGCTGTCGAGGTCCGTCATCGAGTTGCCGACGTACCACGGGCTCCAGA
>JBDUEH010000008.1:0-15421 GCA_040002555.1 Gemmatimonadales bacterium
GGATGCGCTTGACGATCGCTTCGAGCTTCTTCGCCATTTCTTCCGGCGGAAAATCCAGCTTTTTCGCCTGGATGTCGTAAGCGTGGCAATGGTTGCACACGCCGGCTTCGTCGAAGCGAATATCTGGATCGGTCGTGTCCATCACGCAACGCACGCACACCTGGTGCGTGCGGGCCTTACTGCCTTTTTCCATCATGCTCCGCGAAGATGCGCCGCAGCTCGGGAGTCGTGGGGTAGTTGATGAGAACGGCGCGATGTGGTCCAACATAAACGAAGAGACTACCAGCCGCCACAGCCGACGCCCCGGCTGAGATTGCCTGCGCGAAATGCTCCATGTTCCCTGCTCCCCCGCACGCAACAACTGGAATCGAGACGGCCTCGGAAACGCGGCGAATCAGCTCAAGGTCGTAGCCCTTCATGCTTCCATCGCGATCGACCGACGTCAGCAGAATCTCGCCTGCGCCGCGCTTGTCCATTTCGATCGCAACCATGACCGGATCAAGTCCGGTATTTTTGCGAGCCGAGTTCGTATGCACTTTCATCGCCCCGAGCCAGTTCTGTTTGGCGTCGATCGACGAGACGATGGCCTGACTTCCAAAGGCATCAGCCGCCTTTGCGACAAGATCGGAGCTTGCCACCGCGGCCGTGTTGATTGCGACTTTTTCGATTCCGATCGAAAGCAGCGTGCGAATGTCCTCTATCGTACGCACACCGCCGCCGTAGCAAAGCGGCATGAAGCACTCGCTCGTCAGGTTGGCCAGAAACTCGAACTGCGGTGGCTTTTTCTCGACTGTCGCCGCGATGTCGAGCACGATCAGCTCGTCAGCTTCCTTGTCATTGAAAAGCCGGACGATGTTGATCGGATCACCCAGGTACTTCGGATTCCTGAATCTTGTCGTTTTTACAAAGCCCCGCCCTTTCAGGAGAAGGCATGGAATTGCTCGCGTCTGAAGCATCGTCTAACGGAGTGCTACGCCGGCGAACTGCGCAAAATTTCGCAGGAGCTTCGCGCCATACCGATGGCTCTTCTCGGGATGGAACTGGACTCCCATCACGTTGTCTCGACCGACGACCGCCGGAACCGGCCCGCCGTGGTTCACGAGTGCCACCTGGTCCTCGTCAGCCAGGTCTGCAACGTGGTAACCGTGAACAAAGTAGAAGCGCTGGTCGTCTCCGAGATCTGCAACGAGAGGATGTTCTTTCACGATGTTGAGCCGGTTCCAGCCCATGTGCGGCACCTTGATCGGCGACGCTTCGGTGGGACGAAACCGCACGCATCGCCCGTTTATCCAGCCGAGCCCGGGCAGCGATCCCTCTTCGCTCGACTCGACAAATAGCTGCATCCCGAGACAAAGTCCGAGGATCGGCACCTTTTCGCCCTGAACTTTCTCCGTAAGCGGCCCGATGAACCCGCGCTCGGCGAGATTCTCCATGCCGCGGTCAAAAGCGCCGACTCCTGGAAGAATGAGACTAGTAGCCGACATGATCTCCTCGCGCGTCCTGGCAAACGAACAAGGAACGCCAATGCGCTTGAGCATGTTCGCAATCGAACCGACATTGCCAATCCCGTAATCGACAATCGTGATGTGTGCTTCCGCTGAATTCTCCGGCGACATCACTGGTGGCCCGTTTGCCGCTCGTATAACGCTGCGACCCATACATAGGACTGTTCCCGCGGCCACAGCTTCTTGATGAGTGGTTTAATACCGGATTCGTCGCTTCTTGCGTCAGGGGTTGGCATCGATGTTCCGCCTGAAGCGGCCGGCTTCAGATAGAAGCCGCACATCGGACAAGGGATCGAAGTCGGAAAGGGATTTTCGGCCGATGTTCTTCGTCGTGTCATCGCACGGAATTTTGCTATTCCACGAAACTGCTTGTACGGCGCGATCGTGAATGTCTTCACACACGAAAAGCCGAACGGCACCAGGAGATTCTCGAGCACCGCCTCGTCGAAGCTGTGCATGTGATAGTCGGGATTGAACTGGCCGAAGCAGCTCGGACATTCGATGAGGCTTTGACGGAGATCCTGCTTGTAGGGAACGGAGACCATCGCGTAACGGCGGCTCAACCGGCAAATCTCGCTGAGAGCGCTGGCATACACCTGAACCGGCAGATGCTCGATGACTTCGAAGGCCGCAACCATATCAAAAGCACTGTCACCGAACGGCACCTTGTCGATGCTCGCACCGATTTTCGATCCTTGAACATACTTGAGAGCGGACAAGCTTCGATCGAGCCCGACTATCTGCTCGAACTTGCGGGCTGAAGCTCGCAGTGAATTGATGAATATGCCGTTGCCGCATCCAAGCTCGAGGACGGTCGCGACAGATTCCGGGACCTCTTCAATCAGAGCGCTTGCGCGACCTGAGTCATGTTCGCCGAGCGACTCGTTGCTCCAGAAGTCGTCGTTTTCGTAATACTCGCGCTCGAGATTCATACGCGCCCTTTCGATAACCGGTACGAGACCGCCAGGTACGTCAGGTAGAGAACGGAGTAGGCGACCGAGAATGCGGCCAATCCGATTTTGACGCTTCCAAAGTACAAACCAAGTGAGAGGGACAAGCCAGAAGCAATCAACAGAGTCATCTGAAGCGCCAGGTCGAGCCGCTGCTTCTCCGCGATCAATAACACGTAGCTCAGCGGGCTAGCGACGAACCGGAAGAAAAACATCGGAGCAAGGAGCTGGGCGTATTCGCCTGACGTTCGCCATTTCTCGCCAAACACCACCGCGAACAATGTCGGTGCAATCAGCGTAAGCAGGAGAAAGCCGGCGATGCCGATCGCGCAAAGGAAGAAAAACGTCTTCCTGAAAATGTCGTCGCACCGGCCGTGGCGCGCATAGTCGCTGCTTGCCCGCTGCTTGAACACGTCGAGAACGGCGCGGGACACAAGTAGCAGCGGCATACCGAGCAATCGCTGCGTGAGCGCGAAAAGACCACTAATAGCGGGTCCAAAAAATCGCGTAATCAGCAACACTGGCAACTGATACGACACTGTACTGACGAGCTCGGCTGGCAGCGAATACTTGGGGAATTTCTGGTAGCGGTACACAACGCGCTTAACGGAGACGAATGGCAGTTTCGGCTTACCTGCCCG
The DNA here is from genome assembly GCA_040002555.1 of Gemmatimonadales bacterium. Lineage (GTDB taxonomy): Bacteria > Gemmatimonadota > Gemmatimonadetes > Gemmatimonadales > Gemmatimonadaceae > UBA4720. The sequence continues at coordinate 3,097 of JBDUEH010000008.1, forward strand.
GCCTATCATTACATACGTGGCAACGACTAGAGCCGGGATCGCCTGACCCACCACGGCGCCGAGTATCAGTCCCTCATGCATCCATCTTCCCCAGAAACCCAGGCTCAACGTGAGTGATGTGCTGGTGATGACTACGCAAAGACGGCTGATCGCGAGAACGCGGAACTTGTTGTTCCGCATCAACCAGTGGTTCATCGCCTCTGTAACTGCCAGCGTCCATACGTAGATGGATAGTCCAACAATGACCACGCGGCTCAATTGAGGCGCGAGTGATGTCGCGACCTGAAGAACTACAAGAACTCCCAGAGACACGGCCGTCGCGATATAGGCGCATGCGAGTGTCAGGCCCCAGGCGTCGTCGTCGCTTTCAGGGAGTACGATCGCAGCGTGGTACTGGGCGGTGGAGAACGACACCGCGATCGCGGCGAAAGACCCGAAGAGCGCCATCACTCCGAAGTCACGCGGCTCGTAAAGACGCGTCAGGACGGGCCCGGACAAGATTGAAATTGCCTGTGCGACCGCTGTCGCGCCGAACAGCGTGCCCGCGCGTCGAGCGAAGCTGCCTGGACGGCGAAGGGACCCCAGGAGCTCATCGAATGGGTTCCAGGGTCTCGGGCGTTCGGCAGTCGGGACGGCGCCGGTTGGGGCTACCGCGTCGGGCAAAGCTGGCGACGGTGGAATTTGCAGGGTTTGCTGTGTTGGAGACTTCGTGGGCGTGGGAACCCGAAGCGTCAATTTATGCGAGTTGCCACGCGAGACCTAGGAATTCCTGCTCGCGAAGGCCCAGAGAGACACTGGATACCTGGGATCGTTCCGGAAGGTAGTGAGCTAAGTTAGATGGTCTCCGGACTTACGCACCGCCAATGCAGGCGGTCAGCACGACAACTACCACAACAATTCCGGCTTGCTCTCCATCCTTATCGTTCACGGGTTACCGGGTCAATGCGAATAGTGCTCGTGACGGACGGCCTGTCCCCGGTGAGCGTTGGCGGTATGCAGAGTCACTCGACGAATCTCGCGCGAAGCCTCGCTGCCTGTGGCGTGAACATTGACGTCGTGTATCCCGCTCATCCAACGATCTCGCCGACCGAGATGCGCGAGCGGACGGGACTCGAGTCCGGGAAGATAAGGGCCATTCCCGTCGCAATCCCGTCGATGTCCTTCCCGGGGCACTACGTCGCCGAGCTCTGGCGCTACTCCACCCGCGTCGAGCGAGCGCTTTCGGTTGAGAGCCGCATTGACTGGATTTACGTTCAGGGCTTGTGTGGAATGGCCCTGTTGAGCGGATCGCGAAGGAGAATCGCGCGGGTTGCGGTGAATCTGCACGGCTTGGAAATGTTCCAGCGAACTACTACGGTCCGCGGGTTCGCCGAACAGGTGCTTCTCCGGACGCCCGCGAGATTGTCTGCGCGCAGAGCGGACATTTCGCTGTCACTCGGCGCCGGAACGAGTCGATTGCTCCGTTCCATCGGCGTTCCCGCCAGCCGAATTGAAGAAATTCCTGTTGGGATAGACGATAACTGGGTCGTAGATTTACCGCGGCCTGTGCGACGGATTCGCAGGCTGCTGTTCGTCGGGCGCTTCGAGCGACGAAAAGGCATTGAAGAGCTATCAGCTGCCATCCGGCAGTTGGACGCAAACGCGGCCTTTGAATTCGACTTTGTTGGTCCGATTCCCGCAGAGCATCAAATTCACCGAGGCGGGATCCGCTATTGGGGGCTCATTACTGACCGTGACCGACTACGCCAGATAATGGACGACTGCGACGTGCTCGTTTGTCCGAGCTACGCCGAAGGCATGCCGACGGTCATTCTGGAAGGAATGGCTCGTGGCCTTGCCGTGATCGCTACCCACGTCGGTGCCGTTGACGAGCTTGTATCGAGCAGTAACGGATGGCTCATCGACGCATCCGACGAGATGGCGCTCCGAAATGCAATCCGCAGTTCGCTTTCGATCCCGGCTGAAGTTCTGTTCGAGAAGAAGCTGGCGAGCGTAGCAATGGTGAACACCCGGTTCAAATGGAGCCAAGTCGCAGAAAAGACTGCCAGGACTCTGGCCGCCCGAGCAGCAACTAGTTGACTCAGTCTTTGAAATCAGCGGTTCCGCTGCTCCAGCTCGAGCGGGATGACTCGCCATCCGCGCCTCCGGTAGCGCCAAGGTCGGGACAGCCGCCGCGAATCGTATTCCTCTATTCTGAGCCGTCTCCCTACATAGTAGCATGCTGGAAAGAATTGAAGACACGGTACGACGCGCGGATGCTCTTCGTTCATTGGGAAGTGAATCCGGAAGCACCGTTCGCCCTCGATCACGGATCTGTGGGTAAGGCGGTCCCCCGAAAGGGCCTGACGACAGAAGAAATTGCGCGGCACGTGCTGAACTTCGAACCCGATGGGATCTTCGTTTCCGGTTGGGCTGACAGGCCTTACCTGAAGGTGGCGGTGAGAGCTCGTCGCGCCGGTATTCCAGTGATCATGGGCCTCGACACTCAGTGGACTGGAAGCGTCAAACAATGGTTTGGCTGCCTTACGGCGAGGTGGTGGCTTCGCAATGCAGTAAGCGATATCTGGACACCTGGGGAGCGTCAGGCCCAGCTCGCCGCGCATCTCGGATATCGCGGCGCGAACTGCTGGTACGGCGTGTATTGTTGTGACTTCGACAGTTTCAATGCTGCGGGCCGGGCGCCCGGTCCGCGTCTTGAAAGTTTTCTTTACGTTGGCCGCTACGTCGAAGACAAAGGCATGTCCGACCTGCTCGATGCCTATTCCATCTATCGCGCGCGAGCTGCCGATCCATGGCCGCTCTACCTCGCGGGTACCGGTAAGCTCCGGTCGCGGCTGGGTGGCGCCAACGGAGTCACGGATCTGGGCTTCGTCGAGCCGGCCGCGCTGCCAATGGTAATGCGTCATTATGGAGGAGTTTTCATTCTTCCAAGCCGTGTCGAGCCGTGGGGTGTTGTTCTCCAGGAAGCCGCCGCAGCAGGCTGCCCACTCATCTCCACTGACGCGTCCGGCGCAAGCGTTCACCTGCTTCAAAATGGGTTGAACGGGTTGAGAGTCGGCGTTGAACGTCCCGATCAGCTTGCGGAGGCCATGGCGAAACTGGCCCAGGCGTCTGTTGACGACCGAGCACGGATGGGTGAAGCAAGCATGGCACTCGCGAGCCAATTCACGCCCGAACGGTGGGCCCAAACGATCGTTAACGGCATCGCGCGGTCGGGCTGTTCGCCAGCGGTAAAGAGCCACCGATGACTGCCGGCATCAGGCAGCAGTTTAATCGACCCGCTGGCTCGCTTGCGTACGCTGACAAGTTCGCGTTGAGCAGAGCCAGGCCCAGCCATTGGCTGGCGTTGATGGCGATGTTCGTCACGATTACGACATTCTCGCTGCTCATGTCGGAGACACACTTTCTCATCGGCAATCCGATTGCGAATGCGGTGCGTTTCGGCTCGCTTTCTCTTCTTGCAGTGATGATCGCGTTTCGCCCGCGCAATCGTTTCGCACTGCGCAAGCCGAAGCTGCTCGACGGCTTTGCACTCACGTTCTGCGCGCTGGCATTCTCATCGATGTTGTATTCGGCTGACCCGTCGTTGACGGTACTGAGGGCCGCGTCGGCCACGCTTCTCTACGCCGCCGTCTTCTGGACTTTATGGTTTTACGCCGACGTTGGCGGCGGCCAAAAGATCGCGAGCATTCTCGTAGGCTGCGTCGCTGTTATTTTCGTCGCGGGAATTTTCAACCTGCTGATGGCCGGACCCGACGCGATGCTCAGTGGGCGCTTTCGCGGTTTGCTCGCCAATCCAAACGCGGTTGGCATGCTGACGATCCTCTTCCTGCCGCTCGTGTTGGCCATGGTTATGCGCACCAAGCGGCTCAGTGGCTATCTGCTCATAGCCATTATGCTTGGGAGCGTCGTCCTTTCGGGATCGAGAAATGGAGTGATGACAACGTCGGTTGGCATGGCATTTTTTGCGCTCAGAATCAAAGCCTGGAAAAGCGGAATTCTGCTGATCACGATTTGTGCAGCCTCATATCTCGCGATGCCCGACTACAGCCCGGCACCGGGAGTCGCCGCGAAGCCGATCAGTCACATCCTGTCGAGCGACAAATTGGCCAACGGCGGCGGCCGGCTCGAAGCATGGCAGGTCGCGATACCAATCATCCAAAACAATTTGGCCCTCGGTCACGGATTTGGAACGGAGGAGCTGATCTTCAAGGGAATGAAATTCCGCATCCATCGCGGGGAATACATTCACAACTCCTACCTGGGACTGACGTATCAACTCGGACTGGCTGGGTCCCTCATGCTTTTTATTCCACTTATCGGCTTGTTGATCTATCGGCTGATGGGGCATGGATTCCGATCTCCGCAGACGGCCGCCTATGAAGCAATGCTTTTCGGAGGCCTCATCGCGGCCTTTTTCGAGAGCTGGGTGTATTCAGCAGGAAACGCGTTCGCCTTTCCGTTCTGGACGTGCGTGATGCTGCTTACCCGCGCGTCGATGGGAGCGCCGGACACGAATGATCCACTTCCACCGCCAAAACGGCCGACGACTGTCCGCTCCTATACTCCGATGCGCTCGTTGTCTCCTGCCTCAGGTCCGGTCCGCGGGCTCGTTCCAGTCGCATCCAATCCCGCCGGTGTCACACGCCCGAACCCGCGCCGCTTCGATCCGCCGGCGAGGGAAGACTGACATGATCGTGAGAAGAATCTGATGTGCGGAATCGCCGGGATTTTTTCGAGTCGGGATAGCCGGACAGTCGCAACCGTGATGACAGATTTTCTTCACCACCGCGGGCCGGACGACGTCGGTGTCGAAGAGCTGAAATCGGTGGTCGGCAAGCCCAGCGGAGCGTTCGGACACCGTCGCCTTGCTATCATGGATTTATCCACTCATGGGCACCAACCCATGTTTTCTCACGACGAAAGACTATGCCTGACCTACAACGGCGAGATTTACAATTTCATGGAGCTGCGAGCGGAGCTTGTGCAAGCTGGCGTGCAATTCCGGAGCGTCTGCGACACTGAAGTAATTCTTGAGGGGTGGGCGCGTCAGGGCACAGCATTTTTCGCGAGACTCCGCGGAATGTTCGCGTTGGCAATCTGGGACAGCGTTTCGGGAAAAGGTTATCTCGTTCGCGATGTCTTTGGCATCAAGCCGCTATACGTCGCCGAGCGTGATGGTGACGTCCTGTTTGCAAGCGAAGTTCGTGCGCTTCTTGCAACGGAACGAATCCCGCGCAAGCTCTCGAGCGAAGCGGTCAGGAGCTATCTGTCTACCGGTTCCGTCGCGGAGCCATTGACCGTCATCGAAGGCATTGCAGCGATTCCGCCCGGATGCGTCGTTGAAATAACGCAGCGAGAAGATTCGTTTGTCATCGGTCGTCCGCAGCGATTTTCCTCGTTGTCCTCGCCCAGCGACGAACCGAAGCTTCATCGCCACTCCCATGTCCACCGAATTCGAAATGCGCTTCGCGAATCGGTCCGATATCATCTCGTCAGCGATGTGCCGGTTGCGGTCTTCCTATCCGGCGGAATCGATTCATCAGCAATTGCAGGATTGGTGAGGGAAGTTTCTGCACTTCCCATCGAAACCTTCACCGTCGTTTTCGAGGAAGCCGCATTCAGCGAGGCGGTGGCGGCGAGAGAATCCGCGAAACGGTTCGGGACGCAACACCACGAGATCATGTTGTCGGGCGAGGACTTGCTGAACGCACTCCCCGACGTTTTCAGCTCGATGGACCAGCCATCGCTCGACGGCCTGAACACCTTCGTCGTTAGCCGTGCCGTTCGGTCGTTTGGGCTGAAGGTGGTGCTTTCAGGACTTGGCGGCGATGAGCTCTTTGGCGGATACCCGTCATTTCATCGGGCACAGACACTCGCCCCGATCTTCAAATTACCGCGGGCTGTGCGGCGCCTTGGCGCGGCTGGAGCGAGCTCGTTCGCCGACATGCGCGCCGCGCGGATCGGAATGCTATTGAGAGACAGCTCACCTTCCCATGCCGCCTACCTCGCCTCTCGCACACTTTTTGGCGACCGCGTAGTTTCGAGACTGATGGGGCGCAAAGTGTTTCGGAACGATCCCATTCCCGTCCCGGACGACGTGGACATCAGCGGCATGTCCGTTGCGCAGCAGGTTTCGCTATATGAAGTCACCGGATACATGCGGAACACGCTGCTGCGAGACAGCGACGTGTTCAGCATGGCCCACGCACTCGAGCTTCGGACGCCGTTTGTTGACATTGAAGTCGCCCGCGTCGCTCATGAGGCGGCCGCTGACCTGCACCTGAAGCCCGGATCGGTGAAGCCTCTTCTCGTAGAGGCGGTGAGTGATCTGTTGCCGCACGATATTATCCATCGGCAAAAGATGGGATTTACTCTCCCATTCAAAACCTGGATGCGTAACGAGCTGTTTTCGGAAGTTGATTCGGTGCTCACCGGATCCTCGGCAGAGAACGTCCGCATCAGTCCGGTGGAGGTGCGGGACATCTGGCGTGGATTTCTGGATCACCGGCAGGGAGTGACCTGGAGCCGCCCGTGGGCCCTCTATACGCTCATGCGATGGGCAGACCAGAATGACATTTCTTATGAGCCGGGAGATTTGCGCGCACATTGCAACCCCGGGTATTCGCTGACGGGCTGACATGCCAAGAATGAAAACAGTATACCATTTTCACAGGGGAATCGCTGGACTGAGTAGTGAACGTATGGTAACTTTGGCAGGCTAATCGTCAATGAGACGCCTCGCTTTGTCGGCCGATTCCCAATAAACCATTTCGATGAAGAATCTGATTCGTATTTTGCTGCTCGTGGCTGTCGCCGCGCCCGTTCGTGCCTTCACTCAGACTCCCGATACCGCAGCTCCGGCGGCGGGCACTGGTGGCCTCAACCCCGGCGATCAGATCAGAATCGTCGTTTGGCGAAAGCCTGAATTCAGCGGCGATTTTCCCATCGCTGCCAACGGCACAATCATCCACCCGCTCTACCGTGAAGTTCATGTAACCGGGGTTCCCCTTTCGGTGGTCGAAGATCGCCTCCGCACGTACCTCACTCGCTACGAGACGACCCCGCAATTCGTCATTCAACCGCTTGTGCGAATTGTCCTCGGCGGCGAAATACGAACGCCGAACATCTATTCGGTGCCTCCCGAAACGACAATCGCGCAGGCGATCGCGCTTGCAGGTGGCCCAACTGATCGAGGCGACATCCGAGACGTACACGTTGTTCGCGACCGTCAGGACATCAAGATGGACGTGAGCAAGCCAGACTCTGATGCAGGGGTGCTTCAGATACGCTCGGGGGATCAGATTGTCGTCGGACGCACGCGTCCGTCCCCATGGACCATCATCGGACCTATCTCGAGCACGATCGCCGCGGCAGCGGCAATTACCACGGTCATTAGACGTTAGCTGATGGGAGACATCGTTCCCTACGAGGCACGTGCGTTAGGTACATCGTCGTCTTATGGATCACGCCCTCCTCAAAATGAGGGTTATCCGGACGCTCGCGTGGAAGCGATGGGGTTGCGTGCATACTTCGCAATCATTCGCCGGCAGTGGTGGATCGTCGCTGCGAGCATTGCCGTATTTCTTGGCGGTGCAGCCTTTCTCGTCCTTCGCGCGCCCGCGCAATACACAGCGACTGCCGTGGTACGTCTGGCAGACGCTCGCAAGGCAATGACGGGAAACGATCAGTCCAGCGCCTACGACGAAGTACTCGGCCGCGAGACAGACGTGTTGCTGTCGCAGATCCAGGTGATGCAGAGCAGACAGGTGGCGTCAGACGTGATCGAGCGAGAAGGCTTGCGGTTGGTTCCGGCATTGAAGCAACCGCTCATTCCCGAAATCATCGCCGTCAAGGTTGACTCTACGGCTCCGCTCGACAGCGTCCGGTTGAAGTTCGACGCATCAGGATTCACAATGAGAACCCGCGCGCAGACGGTGACCGGAAGCTACGGGCAGCCAGTTTCTGCGGATGGGATTGCGCTCACAGTGACGCGGCAGCCGGCTCTGAGCTCAGCCGTTTATTCCGTTGTATCGATGACCGTGGCGGTGAGATCACTGCGAACCAGATTCAAAGCAACGCCGAGGCCAAAGACCGACGTGATCGATATCAATTTCACGTCCACGGATCCCCGGTACTCGCAGCACATTATCAATGCGTACGCGCTCACGTTCAAGGAACACAACGCGGAAGGGGCTCAGCAGGCATCACGCCGCCGACGGATTTTCCTCGAGGAGCAACTGCACCAGACAGACGCAATGCTGGAGCGGGCGATGTCAGCATACAGTGCGTATCGATCGGGACAGAAAGTCTTTTCGTCAAAGGAAAAGGCAAGCGCGGAGCAAACAGGTATCGTCAACGTGGACATCCGTCGCGCCGATCTGAACGCGCAGAGGAGCACCTACGAGGCGCTTCTTTCTCAGGCGCAGAAGTCGCCCGAAGGCGCTGAGTCTGCCCTGAAGGCACTCGTGTCGTCCCCAGGCATCGCGGCCAACCCTGTGATTCAGCAGCTGTACGCTCAGCTGACAATGCTCGAAGGCAGGCGCGACAGCCTGAATTCGGATGGAGCCGCGGCCACGAATCCAGACGTCGAGCGGTTCAATACTCTGGTTGCCACAACCAGCTCTCGCCTCATGGCGGCCGTTAGAAACCAGATTCAGGCGCTCGACGCGCAGATCGATGCACTGGACAACCTGAAAACGATTAGCACAGCGGCGATTGCAGAAGCTCCTCGAGCAGAGACGGAGGAAGCCCGCCTCAGCCAGCAGGTACAGGCCGTCCAGAAGATTTCCGATCAACTTCAGGAAGACTACCAGAAGGCCAAGATGGCCGAGGCCGTTGAAGCCGGTCAGGTGGAGATCGTCGATCTCGCTGATCTCCCGACTGATCCGATCTCAGCGGGACGCACTCGGAAAACGGCGCTCGGCCTGCTGATCGGCCTGCTGGTCGGGATAGGCGGAGCCGTTCTTGTCGATGGAATGAACACTTCAATTCGACGTCGCGACGATGTCGAGCGAATTCTTCAGGTGCCGGGGCTTGCCGTCATACCACAGTTCAGCGGTATGGGATCAGGCAAGCTTTCAAAAGTGTTTCCTGGCAAATCGAAAAACGGAAACGGTCACGGTGCGAAACGCGCGCTTGGCCTGGTTACTGTTCACGACGCGAGATCGTCTGGCGCTGAGGCTTATCGGACCCTGCGAACAAACCTGATTTTTTCTCAAGCGGTGCAGAGTCTTCGCACCCTCGTGGTGACGAGCGCTGCACCAGGCGAAGGAAAAACGACGACCGCTGCAAACCTCGCAGTTTCATTCGCCCAGCAAGGCATGCGCGTACTAATTGCGGATTGCGACCTGCGACGCGCTCGGCTTCACAAGATGTTTGGAGTGCCCCGGCAACCCGGTCTCACCGAATGCGTACTCGGCCAGTACGAGCACGAGGCCGTTACAAGGGCAACCGACGTCCCCGGACTTTACGTTCTTCCCTCCGGCCAGCTTCCGCCAAATCCTTCGGAGCTACTAGGCGGTGAGCGCATGCGCAAAACGCTCGAAGCATTGAGCGGCGCGTTCGACCTCGTGATTCTCGATACTCCGCCGCTGCTCGCGGCTTCGGACGCGGCGATTCTCTCCACGCTGGCAGACGGAGTTGTGCTGGTGGTTCGCGCTGGAGTTACCGAGGCCGAAGCGGGGCAACAGGCGATGCAGCAGCTTGCGTCGGTTGGTGCTCGCGTAGTTGGCGCCGTGCTGAACGACCCCGACGCAAAGGTCCAGCACTACGGCGGGTACTACAAGTACGAGTACGCGAACGACGCCTGAATTTTTCGAAATCCTCCGAACTGGCGGCGCCAGGTTGCGGTCCTCCTTGATCGGCGACCTGGCGTTTTTTTCTTCAGCTCAGCTTTAGACGGCGCGCATGTGCAGGCGTTCTCGAGCCTTTTTGCTGAAAACCGGGAAGGCCCAGGTCAGCGCGGGAATCAAACCACGCCTCCAATGCAGGGCCGACGATCCGGGCAAGCCTCTCAGCACCATATGGACGCGCACTTAGCTCCGGACTGCACCATATACTGAGCACGTACGCTGGAACCTCACGCTTGCCGGAAATGCGGATCGGATAGTCCAGCTTCCACGCCCAGTTGCCGTTTGACAGCGCGTCGGTTTTGTCGCTGGCCATGATTTCCTCGCCACTCAGCTGCATGGCGAGAAAGCCAAATTGGGCGCCGGCGTTCCCGAGGATGGTAGCGACCTCGTTCGTAGATTGCGCGTGGTGAATGAGCGCCGTTAGATCGAGTGCAAGGATCTGGTCGCTGATCACGCGCCGCGCGCGCGAAGGTGCGGACATCAGAACCTCTCCGGCGACAATCAGCTCGTGATATGAGAGAAGGTTGGTTCCGTAGATCAACAGTACGGCGGCAGCCATCAGTCCGACAATCGCGATCGATGAAGCAACGAACGGCGCTGTGAGTGCCAGGAGAAGGCCAAACCCGGCCATCGCCGCCGCAAGCGTCCACAGTATCAGCGCGGTACGCTGCTTCGAAATCCCGAGCGCGAGAAGGCGATGGTGAATGTGTCGCGCGTCCGCACCAGACAGTGGAACGTGGCGAAGCCAGCGACGCACTATCGCAAGCAATCCGTCCATCAGCGGAACAAATATCGCGAGCAGCGGCACGACAGCTAACAGCGCCCCTGACGCATTCATCGACGCCTTAACCGAAAACAGCGCCAGCAGGAATCCGACGCTCAGACTTCCGGAGTCGCCGAGGAAAATCCGGCCCTTTGGATAATTGTAGCGAAGAAATCCGATCAGCGCTCCTGCGATCGCCACCGCCGGCAGAATCACGGAGTAATTTCCTAGCGCAAGACCAGCGATGCTTACGGTTCCCAGCCCAACTACGGCAATTCCCGCGGCAAGTCCGTTCAGGCCGTCGATGAAATTCACCGCGTTGGTGACGCCGACAACCCACAACAGCATGATCGGAAGTCCCATGGTTCCGAGCCGCACGCCGTCACCGTATCCGAGCGCTATCGATCCTATCCGGGCACCGTAATACCACGCGATGGTTGCAGCGGCTACCTGAGCGAGAGACTTGGCTCCCACCGACAGCCCGCGCACGTCGTCGACGAGGCCGACAAGAAACATGAGAGACGAACCGATGACGGCGCCAAAGAGGAAACGAATCTGATCGTCGCCCGCGGTTCCGTGACTGATGAACAGCGTCTCTGTGGCGGCGAATGTGACGGCGACCGCGATTGCGGCCGAAAGATAAACGGCAACGCCGCCAATCCTCGGCACGGGCTGATCGTGCATCCTCCGCGCGCCATCCGGTGAATCAAAAAGCTTGAGCTTGCTGGCGCCAACAATGACCATCGGCGTGATGATCAGCGCCAACCCAAGGGCGACGACGAAAGTGCCGGTAAGCCAGAGAAAAATCGTCATGAAAGGCGCGGAGGCGTTGACATCGGGCGTTCAACTTACCCTTCCCCAGCATCGGGCGCCATACGTTTGCCCGGACGTGACTACATCGATGGTTGATCGTCAGCCCGGACACTTTGTTCTAACCCGCGGCGACCCCCGCCCCGGCCCGCCGCAGCTTCCCGGCAAGCGCGTCATCGAGTCGAGCGACCAGCACCAGTTCTTCCCCCTCATGCCGCTGCTCGAGCACCTCCGCCTCGCGATGAATCTCCGCCAGCAGCTTTCCATCCGACAATGGAAGCCGAATCTCCGTCAACGGCCTCCGTTTGCGTGCCGATGCCAGAAGTGACCGCCGCAAAGGATCGAGCCCTTCCTCCGTCACCGTCGATACGAAGACCGACCCGGGAACGAGATTCTGGATCCGCGTCTCCATCGCTATCAGCTCATCATGCGGAATGAGATCGATCTTGTTGAACACGTGCAGGGTCGGCGTTTCGCGCGCGCCGAGCTCGTCGAGAACGCCGTTGACGACAGTTCTCTGCTCCTCCCATCCCGGGTGGCTCGCATCGATCACATGCAGCAAAAGATCCGCCTCGGCCACCTCCTCCAGAGTTGCGCGGAATGACGCGACGAGATTGTGAGGAAGCTTTCTGATGAATCCAACCGTATCCGTGAGCAGGACGTTCGTGTTCTCGGCGAGATGAATTTCGCGGGTGAGCGGGTCGAGGGTGGCGAAGAGCCTGTCCTCGACGAAGATGGACTTCTCATTCGACAACGCTCGAAGCACTGACGACTTGCCGGCGTTAGTGTAGCCGACAAGCGATGCGCGAAACTGCCCCTTCCTCGACGAGCGCTGCACTTCACGCGACTTCTGCACTTCGCCGAGTCGCTGCTTCAGAACCTTTATGCGATTGTTGAT
>JBDUEH010000009.1:0-14699 GCA_040002555.1 Gemmatimonadales bacterium
GGCCCGCGGCGCGTTTCACGTGACTGGCGTCAGCTACTACTCGACTCGCGACGGTGACACCGTGACGAGCGTAACGGTTTGCGACGACAAGACAGGATGTGACGAAAGCACTCGTCCTTCTCTTTTGCGGGAACCACTCGGCGCGATCAAAAAATGGGACCATTGACAAATCAACAAAACTTGATGTAATTGCGGCGTGACCACTTCTACCGCTCCTGATCTCGATCGCGCCGTTGGTCTCTTTCACGCCCTTTCGGACGCGACGCGGCTGGCTGCTCTCGAAATGCTGAAAGGTGGAGAGCGGTGCGTTTGCGAGCTCCAGGACAACCTCGATGTCGCGCAGTCGCGCCTTTCGTTTCATCTCAGGGTTTTAAAGGACGCGGGCCTCGTCGATGACAGGAAGGAAGGTCGTTGGTCCTACTATTCGATCGTGCCGGGAGCGCTCGACGAGGCGCACGATATGGTGATCGCATTTCTTCCGCGTGGGCTCGACGAGAGTCGCAGCGTCCGCGTAGCCGGTTCGCGGGAACAGCTGCGAATCAAGTCCATCTGTTGTGGCTAGCCTTTTTTTTCAGTTACTCATCAACATTTCTTGATTGGAGGATTTCATATGTCCACACCTGCGGCCGAATTGACCCAAGTCGTTCGCGAGAAGTACGGAGAGGCGGCCCGCCGGGCATCGGAGGGGGCGAAGAGTAGGTGCTGTGGGCCGGTCAGCTCGTGCTGCGGCGGAGCTGCGTTCAATGGCACCACCGATCCGATTACCTCGAATCTCTACGTCAACGGCGAAACTGACGAGCTTCCCTCGGCGGCCGTGCTTGCATCCCTCGGCTGTGGTAATCCCACGGCACTGGCTCAGCTCGAAGAAGGCGAGGTGGTCCTCGACCTTGGATCCGGCGGCGGCATCGACGTCATTCTCTCAGCTCGACGGGTTGGAAAAACGGGGAAGGCCTATGGTCTCGACATGACTGACGACATGCTCGGCCTCGCGAAGAGAAATGCGGCCGAGGCAAATGTCACGAACGTGGAGTTTCTGCGGGGGCAGATCGAATCGATACCGCTTCCGGGAAATTCGGTGGACGTAATTATCTCCAACTGCGTAATCAATCTTTCGGGCGACAAGCGCACCGTGCTTAAGGAAGCCTTTCGCGTGTTAAAGCCAGGTGGGCGTTTTGCCGTGAGCGACGTTGTTGTCCGAGGCGAAACACCTCTCGAAGTGCGCAAGAGCATGGAACTTTGGATCGGCTGCGTCGCTGGTGCACTCGAAGAGCAGGAGTTCCTGTCGCTGCTGCGAGAGGTGGGATTCGAGAATCCGAGCATCGAGCCAACACGAGAATACACGGCAGCCGATGCGGCCGTTTTTCTCGAAGGTGCGGGTCTCGACGTAAGTAAGCTCGCGACTGAAATAGACGGCAAGTTCATAAGCGGGTTTGTTCGCGCCACGAAGCCTGGATCATCGCCGAAACGGCTGACGCAAATTGAAACGGGCGCGTGCTGTGGACCGGACTGCTGCAACTGATTTCTACCCGATGAAATACGCACTGATCTCCGACATCCACGCGAACTTGCCTGCGCTTCAGGCGGTTCTCGCGGATATCAGGGAACGGCAAATAGAGACCGTCCTGCACATAGGGGATCTTGTTGGCTACGCTCCCTGGCCGAATGAAACAGTTCAACTACTGCTTGATTCCGGTATCGATGGAGTCGCGGGCAATTACGACTCAACCGTCGCCACCGACTACAAGCATTGCGGCTGCCACTACACAGATCCGCATCAGCAGGAGCTCGCTCATCTCAGCTACCAGTGGACGAGGGAAAATGTTACTCCTGATACGAAGGCGGCTCTCGGGAGGCTCCCTTTCCGTCTCGACGTAAGTCCATTCGGAGGACACACGTCCGGGCCGCGCGTGATCCTCGTTCACGGCACGCCGACGCTGAACACGCAGTATTGGTATGAGCACCGGTCGGACGAATTTTGCCTATCGATGGCAGTCAAAGCTGGAGCGAAGCAGGGAGACGTGATTGCATTTGGTCACACGCACCTCCCATGGGCAAGAGAGATCGATGGAATTCGCTTTATCAACACAGGATCGGTCGGTCGGCCGAAGGATGGCGACTGGCGCGCGGGTTATGTCGCGCTTGACGTGACCGAAAGCGGCGCAACGTCAGAGTATCTGCGAGTCGAGTACGACGTGCAGCTAGGCGCGAAAGCGATTAGAGCGTCTTCGCTTCCTTCGGAATTTGCGGACTATCTCCTCGCCGGCGGCCGACCGCAATAGTCGGTCGCGTCATTCGGGGAGATCTGTCCGCTGACGGTAGGGGTATTGCATTGTTGACCGTGAAACAAAGCCCATTCCAACACCACAAACGATGACAACACCTTCAACCGAAGCGCCTCCAGAACAAACCGCGAGAACCGCGCGCGAGCGCACCTCTCCAATCCTCGAGCGCAACATCCGAGCGCTGGCCGAGCTCTCGGCGGAACAGCTGCGACCGAAATCCGGAGGCGATCGTTTTGCGATGGCGATCTCCCGATTTGCTGGCAGCATGCGCTTCGTCTATTTCCACGCGATTGTCTTCGGACTATGGGCGGCGATGGACCTCGGCTATATCCCCGGTGTTCGCGGCGTGGACCCCCAGCTGATCGGGCTGAATACCGTGGCGACGGTAGAGGCGATTTTTCTCGCGACATTCGTGCTCATCGCGCAGAACCGGATGATCGCCAACGCAGAGACCAGGAACCACCTCAACGTCCACGTCAGCCTTCTGACCGAGCAGGAGACGACTCACATTCTCCGCCTGGTGACCGCGATGAGCGAGAAAATGGGTCTTCAGGATACCGACGATCCAGAGATCATGCAGCTACTTCGAAAAGTTGAAGCGCAGGAGATGATCGAGCAGATCGCGGTTCAGATCGATGCTGCGGACGGAAACAACGCGGAATAAGTCGCGCCTACGATGCAGGCACAAGGGAATCGAGAGTCGCCTGATCGTTCTTTTCCATCGCGTCTTCTGCCTGAAGGCTCACCATTGGCCGGTTGATCGTCGCAACCGCGAGCGTCTTACCGCCAAACTTGAATGCGACAGCGCAATCGCCATCTGACACGCTTCCGGCGACATCGATCCTGTCCCATTTCTCGGCGTGACCGACGTAAAGAATCCCGGTGTCGTAGTGGTTGCTCCAGAAGAACGCAGGCGATGCGAATGGCTCCAACTGGCCAAGCATGTTCCTCGCGGCAGTTTGTCCCTGTCGCTCGGCCACAACCCAGTGCTCCACTCGAATGTTCTCTCCGGTGCGCGGATCGGGATAGCGCGCGATGTCGCCGGCGGCATAGATGCCCGGCACGCTTGTCTCGAGAAAATCATTAACGAGCACGCCCTTGTCGGTTGCCAGTCCTGACTTCTCGGCCAGCTCGATTGAAGGCCGGACGCCGACGCCGATGACCACAAGATCGGCATCGAGGATGTCGCCGGACTTGAGCGTGACTGCTTTCGCGTCGATCGAAGTTGCCGTGTCTTCGAGGTGAAAGTGAACTCCTTTAGACTCGTGAAGTTTCCTGACAAAAGCGCCGAGGTCTGGGCCAAGTACTCGTTCGAGCGGCGTTTTCTCGAGACCGACAACGCTGACGTCGAGTCCTCGGGCAATCAGTGAGGCAGCGACCTCTAGTCCGATGAAGCTAGCGCCGATGACGACTGCCTTCTTCGCACTCGCCGCAGCCTCGATGATCGAGTTGCTGTCGGCGAGCGTGCGAAGATAGTGCACGTGGGGCAGGGCTCCGCCGGGAAGTGACAGCGCAACGGGAGTGGCACCGGTCGTAATTAGCAGTTTGTCGAACTCTCGTGTGTCTTCGTTCGACAATTTGATTTGCCTCGAACCGGAATCGATCAATTCAACCGTTGTGGCGCGCAGCAGCTCGATGTTGTGATCGGCGTAGAAGTCGGTGCTGCGAAGCGGAATCCATTCCGCCTCAGCGGTACCGGCGAGGAAATCCTTTGAAAGGTTGGGCCGGTCGTACGGCACTTCGGGGTCGGCACCGATCATCGTGAGCGCCCCTTCATAACCCTCGCGCCTCAGCATCTCGGCCGCAGCGTTGCCTGCTGCGCCGGCACCGACGATGATGATCGAGTCGGGATGTGTTTCGGTCGATTGGGAGTTGGTCTTCCTTGTTGCGCCATCGGGCGTCGGCAATTCGGTTGTCACTCTCACGAAGTCGCCATCACGAATGGCTTCCCAGAGTGCGACCGGGTTCAGTGCAGGTGCCGAGATGGCTTCGCCGGTTCGCAGGGAAAAGCATGCGTGATGCCACGGGCAGCGAACGGTGTCGCCAACCCTCAGGCCTTCGCCGAGTGGTCCGCCGTAATGCGTGCAGGAGGCGCCGACGGCGAAGATCTCATCGCCGGACCTGGCGAGCAAAACGGGTTTTCCATCGGCATGGCCGAGGAGCATGCCGCCATCGGGAACGGTGGAAACCTCGACTCCGGCCGAGAGATCGGGTCCGGCAAGCTCAGACGATTGTTCGCTCATCGTTGGTGTCCTTCGAAAATTTTATTTCCAGACGCCGCCTATATCCGACATGCCGCTCGCCATTAACGACGGTGACAATCCGAAATTCGATTCGACGGTTCTCAACAAATTGTAATGGTTGAACGGAACGTCTGAAGTCGTCCCTGCTTTCACCATGTTTCCCAGGAACACAGTGTAAACGACATTCGGCCGCGATGATCCAAAGACGGACCCCTTGGCATCGTTCGCTGATTCATCGAAAGTCACGACGATGAGCGTGGAGTCCATGACACCGTTATTTGCCAACAGCGGGTCAACGAAGCCCTGGAGCCATTTGACCGCGGTCGTGAGCGGCGCATCATGTCCGTCATGGATCATGTTGGGCGCGATGAAAGTGTAGCCGGCAAGCGAGTCCGCGCGAAACCATTTCAGGTTTCGGATGTGGGCGCACAGCTCGGGATGATCGCGAAATGCCTTGAAGCTGAGAAACGGAAAATGCTTTCGCGTATAGTTGCCTGATCTCGCGGCGAAGTCGCATTTCGCCGGGTATTGATCCGCGATTGTATAGTCCTCGGCGAACGCGTTCCAGCTCGTGTGCTGGGCCTCGAGTCTGTCGGCGATGCTCGGTGCATCGATCAGGAGCTGGGCGTCGCCGAATTGTTTCGCGACATATGCGTCAGGATCGTGCGTCGTTGATTTCTCGTCGTCGATGTAGGTGTGGCCGCTCACCATCGCCAGGTAGTTCGGGTAGGACGGGTGGGCGACGGCGTAATAGTTTTTGAACAGCACTCCTTGTTTTGCAAGCGAGTCCATGTACGGCACTTTCATGACGTCAACGGCATTTTCATTCTCGAGCACGATGAGAATGAAATGGTCGAAGTGGTGTTGCCCGGTTAGGCTAGCGGCCATCTGGTGAACTTCGGGGAGCGCCGTGTCGCGTCCGCAGGCCGATGAGAGCGTCGTAAGGACTACTGATGCGATGCAGCCGCAAAGGCGGCGATAGCTGATTCGGTGTGTCATTCGATCCCTGGCGTTTTGGCTGAAGCCGATCTGATCTGGACAAAAAGAGTCAAGAAGCGCGCCTCGTCGTGAGACTTTTGTTTCAGACAGGCGGACGCGCGACGCGTACGATTCGCCTTGAAAACGTAACGAACCCTTCGTCAATATTTCAACGGAGCTGCGAATGCGCGCAAATGGATTGAAAACGATGATCAAGTTGATTCTAGTAGGCGCCATGGTCGCCTGCAATTCGGGCGCTCCTGCGTCCGCCGGGGCGCAACGCTCACCAACTGCGACGGACTCGGGCATGGTCCAAATGCATGGAATGGCGATGCCGGCAAATGACTCGGCATTTAAGGAAATGCAGAAACGCGGCGGCATGGCGATGGGCGTCGATCAATACATGTCGGCGCACAAGTTCGATGTCACGCCAGACGGCGGACGGATCGAGCTTCAGCGAATGACACCCGATTCGCTGGACGTCGCGCAGATCCGCGCTCACATGAAGCTGATTCAGCATGCTTTTGCCGCCGGCGACTTCAGCACACCGGCGTTCGTTCACATGCGGGACATGCCCGGAACAGACGTGATGGCGGCGAAGAAAAACGTTATCGAGTACACCTACCACGATCTTCCGCTTGGCGGAGAAGTGAGGATTTCAACGAAAGATCCCGCTGCGAAGGCCGCGGTAACCCGGTTTCTCATGGCGCAACGAACGGAGCACCGCGGTAGCGGGAAGGAGAATTAGGCACAAGCCCGCGAGAACGAACAACGGGCCGTTAGTTTACACCCTCGGCGGCCGCAAGCAGCGCGACGGGGTCGGTGACTACGAACCGGCCCCGTTCGCGGGCGGCAATGGCCCCGGCATTCTTGAGCTCCCTCAGCGCCCGCACTACGACTTCGCGCACAGTACCAAGCTCTTCTGCCAGGTCTGCCTGGGTCATGCCGAGTGAGAAAGTCGGGTTCTTACTCATGGCCGAGCGTTCGATAATGAAGCCCGCGAGTCTCGCAGCTACGCTCTGCGAGGACAAACGGCCAATTCTATCGACGAGCGTCTCAACCCTGCGAGAAAGGCGCTCGAGCAGTGCGATCGCGAGCGCCGGATCTCCGCGCAGTGCCTGGTGAAAGGCGTCATAGGTGATAACGAGACAAGTAGTTGGTTCAGAGGCGACGGCGGTTGCTGGATACGTTGACTTCGTGAAAAAAGGAATCTCGCCAAGCGTTGATCCCGCTTCTCCCCAGTGAATGACGGTCTGCCGACCGTGCGCACCACGGACGATCCTGACTTTTCCCTCAGTTACCAGAGTGAGTCCGATTGGTGTCTCACCTTCGTTCCATAACACCTGGCCCGCAGCATACTTCTTTTCCGTGCTTCGCTTGACCAGCGAAGCTCTCGCGGCGGCCGTCAACGAGTCGAGCAGGGGGGTTTCAGTCTCGCTCATGGGTGGCAACCTGTTTCATTGACATGCTATCATCAAGGTCGATGATCCCCAGAACACATTTCGATGCCGCCTACTACCGGCGGTACTACGAGACGCCTGCGACGGCCATCATGACGGCCGAGATGCAGAAGAACGAAGTCGCATTCGTCATCGCATTCTGCGATCACATCGGGCTTCCGATCAAAAGATTCGCGGACGTCGGCGCCGGAACCGGCTGGTGGGCCAGGGAGTTTGCCAGACAATACTCGCGCTGCGAGTCGACCGAGACTTTCGATGCGAGTGAAGACGCGTGCAAAGTGTACGGACACACGCGCTCCGCCGTTCAAAGTCTATCGGGCGTTGCCTCTGACCTTGTAGTCTGTCGCGACGTGCTTCGATACGTGCCCGACACGTATATCGATCGTGCGATCACACGACTGGCGAGGAAATGCAGGGGAGTGTTGTATCTGCACGTGATCACCAGTGACGATGAGATAGACGAAGAAGCCAGCGATATGGAGGGCACTTTTCGCACTGTCGCGTTCTACCGGCGCCGGCTCAAGGACGTTGGATTTCGAGATTGCGGGATGGGACTCTTTGCTTCAAGTCGTCTTAAGTCGTTTGATCCGTTTTCGATTGAGACAAGGTGATCTCTTTCGGGATTCATGACTGAGAGTTGATCGCTTCAAAATCGATAAACCCTCGCACAGGATCCGTGGATAACAATTTGACGCGTATCCTGTCTCCAACGTCGAGCCCGTGCTCCCCGTGAGTTACGCGGCCTTCGACAGGCGGATGAATCAGCCGCACGAATGTTCCTTTCGGATTTACCCCGGTCACAATCGCGTCGAACGGATCGCCGATATGATCGGCCATGGAAACTGCGCCGGCGATTTTTCTCACCTGACGCTCAACTTTCCGTGCGGCGTCTTCGCGCTCGGTGCAATGCCGCGCAATCGCGTCGAGCTCATCGTTCGTGTAGGGACACGGTTTGCCAGCAAGAACCGCCTTGACGAGACGCTGTGTAACCAGGTCCGCGAATCTGCGGTTCGGCGCGGTAGAATGTGTGTAGTCGTGGGTGGCGAGACCAAAGTGGCCGGCGTCCTCGCCTCCGGGAATGTGCAACGCGTACTCTCCGGGCCCGATCAGCTTCACGACGGCAAGCGAGAGATCTGCGAAATGATCGGGGTCGACCAGCCTCTCCTTTGCAAGAAAAACTTCGAGTGCCTTTGAGTCCGCCTCAACCGGAAGCTTCTCGCCACGCCCTGCTGCAAGCGCTACGATCTTGTTCCAGCGCTCAGGAGTACGCACTACTCGTCTGATGCTCGGCGACTTGTGTTCGTCGAGAAACTGCGCCATCGCAACATTTGCGGCGATCATGAAGTCCTCGATGAGATGACTCGCTCGCGTTTTTGCAACGAGCTCGATCGATACGCTGTCATCTGAATGGACGACGGATTGAGCTTCGATCGTCTCGAGATCGAGTGCGCCGACTTTCGCCCTGAGCGCCCGTAGCGCATCCGAGACCTGCTCCTGAAGGTGCAGCTGGTCCTGGATTGTCTGAGTGGCAGAAGACGGCAGCACTCCATGTCCATCGAGCCAGGCACCGACCCCACCGTAGGCAAGCTTAGAATAATTGTGAACGCGTGCGAGATAAATCGAATGTGACTTGATCGCTCCGTCAGGCGCCGAAGTGAATTCGATTACGACTGCCTCGCGATCGACGCCTTCACGGAGAGATGTCAGATCAGTGGAAAGCCGCTCCGGCAACATCGGATAGATGGCGATGCCTGTGTACACTGAAGTCGAGTTTGCGGCCGCGAGCTTGTCGGTCTCCGAACCCTTGGGCACCATTGCATCGACATCGGCGATTGCGATTCGAACTCGAACGTCTCCGTTTACTCTGTCGGCGACCTCGAGCTGATCGAGATCTCTCGAGCTGTCGTTGTCGATTGAGGACCAAGGGAGCCTGGTTAGATCCTGAACGTCGCCGGTTACCTGGCCGAGGGCGTCGGACATCTTCTCGACTTCGGCCACGGCGGCTGCGGGGATATCGATAAATCCGCTGTCGATCAATGCCTGATGGGAGGCAGCGCGAAGGTCTACTGAATGTGGCATCGATGGATTGGAGGGTTACCAAGGTGTCTGCCTGGAAACTTGATCAGACAATGGCACGGGTAACAAGGACTAACAAACTTGCATCGATGGTCGTGCAGGTCTAAAGTGGGTGTCGCCATCCCCGTATCAAAGGAGAAGTACTGAAGCACCGGATCGAACCCAAATCGCCAACCGTGTCGTCAGGCGCAGGGCGCGTGACTACCGGATCGCGCCCTATTCCCGAAGATCTTCTCAGAGAGGCCTCGCTTCGCCTGGGGATCATTGCGTTGCTAACCGCGGTCTTGTGGATCGTAGCGACAGTTGCGGGTCATCTCGCCTACAGAGTGACTCGCCCTGCTTCCGAGCTATGGGCATGGTTCGGTACTCCCGACTGGATTGCACTTGTTTCTGCCGCAGCCTCGTTCGGACTTTTTATCTATTCCCGCCGAACGAAACGCGACCCGAAGTTCATCCTGAATCTCGGGCTCATCTACATGGTTCTGACCTCGATTGCGATCGCACTTCTAGCGCATTGGGATCCTGAGCACTCCGCTGTCGCCCTCGTACCGAACATCAGTTGGATTGGCGTGATGGTCCTGATATTCGCGGCCATAGTTCCGTCGTCGGCAATGAAAACAGTAGTCGCCGGATTCATCTGCGCTGCAATGAACCCGCTAAGCATGCTGATCGCCTCATGGCGCGGCGCGTGGGACTTTGGTCCGAAGATCGGCGCGCTGGCAATGCACTATCCTGATTTTCTTCTCGTCGGCGTTGCTGTCGTGATATCGCGTGTCGTAACGAAGCTCGGACAGCAGGTCGGCAGGGCGCGGGAAATGGGCAGCTACAAGCTTGGCGAGTTGATCAAGCGCGGAGGAATGGGCGAAGTGTATCGCGCAGAGCATCGCATGCTGGCGCGCCCGGCTGCGATCAAGCTGATAAGGCCCGAGATGCTCGTCGGTCACGGCGAAGAATCGACAATTGCCGTAAAGCGTTTCTATAGAGAGGCTGAAGCCGCAGCCACATTGCGCTCGCCGCACACTGTCGAGCTCTTTGATTTTGGCGTCACGGAAGATGAGACGCTGTACTTCGTCATGGAGCTTCTCGACGGCCTCGATCTTGAGACGATGGTGCGCCAGCATGGAGTGTTGCCTGCATCGCGAGTCGTTCACATTCTGCGACAGGTGTGCGAGTCTCTCGAAGAGGCACACGTTCGGGGCCTGGTGCATAGAGACATCAAGCCCGCCAACATTCACGTCGGACGCGTTGGCCTGATGAACGATTTCGTGAAGGTGCTCGACTTCGGTTTGGTGAAAACAGTTTCCAACACCAGCGAGCACTCGCTCGGCACCGAAGTTGGAAGGACGCCGGGCACGCCAGCTTACATGGCTCCCGAGATGGCGCTTGGAGAAATAGTTGATGGTCGCACCGACATCTACGCACTGGGCTGCGTTGCATACTACCTGCTCTCAGCTCGCCTTGTGTTCGACGCAGAGAACACTTTCCAGATGGTCGCGAAGCATCTACGAAACGATCCTGTGCCACCGTCCCTGAAAGGCGGAGTTGACGTCCCGTACGATCTGGAGAGGTTGGTACTTTCGTGCCTGGCAAAGAAACCGGAAGCCCGGCCGCAAACCGCCGGTGATTTGAGTCGGGCGCTCGCACAACTCAAAGTCGCACCGTGGACCGACACGCAGGCGAGAGCATGGTGGACATCCATTCAGTCTAACGCACCAGCAGCCGCGACTTCTCCCCGTTCTCCGGAGCAAGGCCCGGGTCAACCAGAACTTCGACCGTTACTTGATTGAGGAGAACTCCTGAGCGGAGCTGGAATGACGACGCCGTCAACCGAATAAAGATTGAGCGTGACGGCGACAGAAGGGCCGAGGCCGTTGCCGTATGAGGTCGTCGCGAGGGCTATAGCGCAAACCAGGACAACGACAGTCTTGGTTCACGAATTTTACGGATGCAACGGATCAGGGACGGAATAGCGGTCAGCCTCGGCTGCAAGAAGTTGTCGGTTTTTTTTGAGGGAACTACGTGAGTTACGGTTTGAACAAAACAAAATCACTTCTGTTCCTCCGTCTCTGATCCGTTTGCATTCGTCCAATCCGTAACCCAAATAGGTTGCGACTGATTTAGATCGGTGGTCGCGGATGGGCGTCGCGATCGGCGGGGGCGGTACGACCCACTGCCGATCAGGGCTCTTTCGGCTTCCTCGCCCGATCGCCCTGACGCCGTTCCGTGATTTCGCGGTCTCGGATCCGCCTTTCCCCTGCGCTGTCCACGACTGCCAAAACTGCCTGGATCAAGCCGTAGGCCGTCAATCCAAATGCACCAAGCGCGACAGCCGCGAGCAACGCTTCAATCGACGCCCCAAAAGCGTTCCGCATAATCACGATTGTTGATCCAACCGCCACCACCGCACCTGCAACCGCGATCGCGAGAGCAACCGCTATCGTTGGACCCCGTTTTACCGGGGTTTTCACGACCAGGTTTTCTTGCGTGTCAAACGGCGTATGGGTCATCGAGGGTTTCGTGTCGAGCGGGTTTCGCGGCGTATCTGTGCTTTTGACAACCTCATGCTTCGTGCCGCGCTTGACTGTGGATGGTGGAACATACGAATTAGATGCACTTATGCGAGGGGCGATGCGTCTACGTCGCTTTACGCATTTGACGACTAACGTCGCCTTACCACCTTTGCTGTATTGGCATGACGCATTATCGCGCAGAAAGGACCGGATGTTTATGCGACCGATCTCCGATTACCGAGGAAACATAAAGTGGACAGTGAACGCGAGTTTGAGAGGGAAACGCGAGATCGGCTGGAGAGGATGGAATCCGCCATTTCCGCGCTTTCGGGACGACTGGATGCTTTTTCGGACCATCCCCCTAGGACAGCCGACGCAAACGAGCCGGTAAAGGATCCCGGACAACCTTTCACGGGCCCGCCACCAGAGTCCAGAGGCGCGTTTCCCGAACCCAAGCCACATCGACCCGCCGCGCCGCTGTCGGCCGGTCGTGGTGCAGACTGGTGGCTCGCGCGAGCCGGTGCGGCGCTAACTGTTGTTGCGGTCATACTTCTGTATCAATACGCCGTTGGTCACGGCTGGATTACACCGCTCGTCAGGGTCATGACAGGTGTCGCCATCGGCGCAGGCCTCATGTACTGGGGACGCAAAATGCCGGCGGCGGGAGATGAAGAGGCAAATCCGGTCGGCCTCCGCGAGCTCATGATGGGCGCAGGGCTGGCGGCATGGTTCATCTCGTCTTTTGCAGCGTCTGTTTCATATCACCTCATCGACACGTCGACTTCGAGACTGCTCTTTCTCGTTCTCAGCATCGCTGGAGCAGTGCTCGGACTTCGTGAGCGGCGCTCACTCCTTGCGATCGTCGCGGTAGGAGCAGGGTTCCTTGCGCCGGTCATTCTGCCGAGCCAGTCGCCGTCGATTCCGGCGTTTACGATTTACCTGACCGTCGTTGGCGGACTTGGCCTCGTGCTTTATCTGATGCGCGGCTGGCAGTCTGTTCTGTGGATTACGTTCTTCTCCCTTATCGGAAGTATTTCAGGAGCGACGTCGCTCGTTCTTTCCAGAACGCCGAACTATGCCCCAGGCGGGACGAGCCTTCCGCTTACCGATGTCGGTCGCCTGAGCATGTCGCTGCTGATAATCGCAACGGCCGCGGCTTTCACACGAGCCGTGTCGCTGAGACGGGAACTCGTCGCAACTGGATCCGACCGCTATCCCGAGCCGATCAGGTCGAAGTTCGCGAAACACTGGCTCAACGAAAGCGGCCGCGTTTTCAGGATTTTCAGTCCAGCCGCCGGTTCGCTCGACTCTCTTTCGATGTGGATCGTTACGCTGGCCGCGCCACTTGCCGGCGTCGGCCTGCTGTCGTCGCTCTGGCCGTCGGCCGGGAATTATGTCTGGGGAACGATTCTCATTATTATCGCGATGATCTCGTATCGCGTATGTGCATCTTCATCCGGCGAAAATGCAGAGCTGACTCATATCAAGGGTGCAGCATCCGCAATCTTCGGTGTAAGCGGCATTGTACTCCTGGGCAGAGCGCTGGTGCCGTTTGGTGACACCAGCGACGCACTCTCGCTCGCTCTCGCGATGACCGGATCAATAGCAGCAATGATCGGTTTCACTGCCCCGCGCTTCGTTGCGGCAAGAAACTCTGGTCGCGCAATCGGCATAGTCGGAGTGGTGTTTGTAGTGATGAGCGAACTTTCCCAAATGGGATTCATTGGTCTCACCCACGATCGGCTGCGTGTGGCGATGTCATTGGCCGAACTGACTGCCATTGCTGCGGGCCTCGTTGCATGGCGCGATCTGAGCCGCGTGGCCGCCCGCAAGGAAATGACAAATCTCGTCGCGCTACTGAGCTACGCCGCCTTCCTTCTGGTTGACGCACGCGCACTCGGCCAAATCTGGTCGCCCCTTGTTTCGGCGACGTTTGCGATTGCAGGGACGACACTCCTCTTCCTGAGTCGTAAAACTGACGACAAAGTTCAGCGTGCTGTTGGTGGGGCGACTCTCGCACTCGTAGTCTTCAGGCTCTTCTTCGTCGATCTCGTCGGAGTAGACACCATCTGGCGCGTATTCCTTTTCCTCGGAATAGGCGCACTGTTCCTGTTTACCAGCCGTCAACTTCAGAACGATCGCGCGCCGGCCCCACCCGAGAGTACATGAGTTCGCAGCCAAAAAAATTCAATTACGATTCTATCGCCGACACATACGCGGAGAGGATTGACGAGGCGCCATATAACGCCGAGTACGAACGGCCTGCAATGTTTGGAGTGATGCCCGGCGTGGAGGGAACGAGACTCCTCGACGCCGGTTGCGGCGGCGGATGGTACGCCGAGCACTTGTTGAAGAAAGGCGCGGACGTCGATGCGGTCGATGGAAGCGCAGCGATGGTCGAGCATGCCAGGACACGGCTCGCGGATCAGGTGACTGACGATCCAAAGGGCAGACTCACAATTCGGCATGCCGATCTCGCTGAGCCTCTTCCGTTTGACGGCAACAGATTCGACGGCGTAATCAGCCCGCTCGTGCTTCACTACATCGCCGATTGGCGGCCGACTCTGCGCGAATTTGCGCGAGTACTCAAACCTGGTGGATGGCTCCTCTTTTCAACGCACCATCCGGCGACGGAAATGGTTCGCCTTGCACCGAAAGACTATTTCAGGGTGGAGCACGTCGTCGAGACATGGCAGTGGCTTGGCCAGGTAGAGTTCTATCGCCGGCCGCTGACGGAAATCTCGTTGTCGCTGGCTGATGCCGGTTTCGTAATCGAGCGAATGGTCGAGCCGGTTCCCACCGACGAATTCCGCCGATTGAAGCCAGAGACTTACGCAGATCTCATGCGGCAGCCGGAATTTCTGATCGTCCTCGCCCGGTCCACGAAGGCGGCTTGAGCTACTGTCGGCAGGGCGCGAGCGGATCGGGCTTTGGCTTGTCCACGCGCACCCGGTCGTTTCGGTTTGCAACCGCGAGAGCAACGTTTTCCACGAAGCTGGCAACGTTGGCGAGACCCTCGTAGTTGATGAACTCCGGCTCGTCGATCACCTGGTGATACGCGATGTGATAGCCACGAGAGATGTAGGCGATAGGAATGCCGGTTCGCGCATACATGTAGTGATCGCTGCGGCAATACCGGTTCTGCGGATG
>JBDUEH010000010.1:0-14689 GCA_040002555.1 Gemmatimonadales bacterium
AGAAAGGCATGGCGACGATCGAAAAGAATCTCGATCGTCAGGTGAAGAAGGGCACTATCGCAGAGAAGCAGCGAGAGGAAACCCTCGGCTTCATCTCGACGGAGGAGTCACTCGACGCGGCCGCCGATGCAGCGTTGATCATCGAAGCGGCGACGGAAAATACCGATCTCAAATTCAGGATTTTCGGCGATCTCGATCGCATTGCAGACCCTGACGCTATTCTGGCGAGCAACACGAGCTCGATCTCGATCACCGAGATCGCAGCGCGAACGAAGCGTCCCGAGAAAGTCGTCGGCATGCACTTCATGAATCCCGTTCCGGTCATGAAGCTCGTCGAGATCATTCGCGGACTTGCGACCTCTGACGAAACGACGAACAAGGTCATCGACTTGAGTACGCAGCTCGGCAAGACGCCAGTCGAAGTAAACGACTATCCCGGTTTCGTTGCCAATCGCGTCCTGATGCCGATGATCAACGAAGCCGTGTATTGCCTGATGGAAGGAGTGGGAAAGCCGGAGGCGATCGACCAGGTGATGACGCTTGGAATGAATCATCCGATGGGTCCGCTGGCGCTTGCTGATCTCATCGGCCTCGACACGTGCCTCGCGATTCTCGAAGTACTGCAGTCCGGATTGGGCGATTCGAAATACCGCCCGTGTCCATTGCTTCGTAAATACGTCGCCGCCGGCTGGCTTGGTCGCAAGACAGGCCGCGGCTTCTATACCTACAAGTAATGCGCAACAACCTCCTCGACCTCACCGAAGAGCAGCGCGAGATACAGAATCTCGCGCGTGAATTTGCGACTCAGGAAATCGCTCCGTTCATCTCGGATTGGGACGAGCGAGCGCATTTTGAGCCGAGCCTCGTCAAGAAGATGGGAGACCTGGGCTTCCTCGGAATGCTGCTCCCCGAGGAATACGATGGACTCGGGCTGGACACGTCGACGTACCTCGTGGCTCTCGAAGAGATTGCGGTCATTGACGCTTCCGCGGCGGTGCTGATGAGCGTGCATAACTCGCTTCCGACGCAGATGATTCTCAAATACGGAAACGACGAGCAGAAGAAAAGATTTCTGCCGGGAATGGCGCGCGGTGAAATTCTCGGTGCCTTCGCGTTGTCGGAACCAGAGGCCGGTTCTGACGCTGCTTCGCTGGCGTGCCAGGCCGTCCGCGACGGCGACGACTGGATTCTCAGCGGCACGAAGAGCTGGGTGACGAGTGGAAGTCATGCTGGCGTCATTCTCGCGATGGCCCGTACCGACTCCGCTGCGGAGCGAAAAGGCGCCCGCGGCATCGGAACCTTCATCATCACGCCGGACCTTCCCGGTTTTCGCGTCGGGAAAAAAGAAGACAAGCTTGGCCTCAGATCATCACCAACGGTTCAGTTGACGTTTGATAACATGCGCGTCCCCGGTGCAAACCTGCTGGGCGAAAAGCACATGGGATTCATTTACGCGATGCAGTCGCTCGAGAATGGTCGATTGGGAATCGCGGCGCAGTCGGTTGGCATCGCCCGTGCAGCACTAGAGGCCGCGACCGCGTACGCCGGCGAGCGGATGCAGTTCGGAAGTCACCTGAAAGAGTTCCAGGCAGTTCAGTTCAAGCTGGCAGACATGGCGACACGAATCGCCGCGTCGAGATGTTTGATGCACGCCGCGGCGAAAGCGAAGGACCGGGGCGAGAACGTGAAGCAGGCGACGTCGATGGCGAAGCTTTTTGCGAGCGAGACCGCGATGTTCGCAACTAACCAGGCAGTACAGATCTTTGGCGGATACGGATACGTGAAGGATTATCCGGTGGAACGCCTTTTCCGCGATGCAAAAGTCACCGAGATTTACGAGGGCACGTCGGAGATCCAGAGAATCGTGATCGCCCGTGAGCAGTACGCGAAGGTCTAAGTTTCCTGAGCAGTCAGCCAACTACATAACAATCGCAAATATCAATGGAACTTTTCGATAGACTGGCCAAAATGGGGCACGAGGAAGTGGTTGTAGCGAGTGATCCGTCGTGCGGATATCGCGGCATCATTGCCGTTCACAGCACGGCACTCGGTCCGGCCCTCGGAGGAACGCGTTTCTGGCAATATGAATCGGACGAAGCTGCAATTACCGATGCGCTCCGCCTTTCGCGTGGAATGACGTACAAGAACGCGGTCGCCAATCTCGACTTGGGCGGTGGCAAGTCGGTCATTATCGGCGACAACCGGACGACAAACCGCGAAGCGATCTTTCGCGCTCACGGGCGTTTCGTCGAAAGCCTCGGCGGACGTTACATAACCGCTGAAGACGTCGGCACCGGCACAGCTGACATGGATTTTGTTCATCTCGAAACCGAGCACGTTGCTGGTTTGAAGGAAAAATCTGGCGATCCTTCGCCTGTCACGGCTCATGGTGTGTTCCGCTCGATTCAGGCATCGGCGAAAGAGCGTTGGGGATCCGATGATCTTCATGGCAAGACAGTCGCGATTCAGGGATGCGGAAACGTCGGGCGCAATCTGGCATCCGAGCTTCACGAAGCGGGCGCAAAGCTCATCGTATCGGATATCGATCCGGAACGAGCCCAGCGTGTCGCGAATGAAACGGGCGCTCAGATTGTTCAAGGCGACGAGATTTACAGTGTCAAGGCCGACATCTTCGCGCCCTGCGCGCTCGGCGGAATCATCAACGACACAACTCTTCCATTGTTCAAGTTCGAAGTTATCTCCGGTGGTGCGAACAACCAGCTTCTCGAGCCTCGTCACGGAGACAAGCTCGAAGAGATGGGAATGCAGTACGCACCCGACTACGTTGCCAACGCCGGTGGAGTCATTAACGTGTTTGGCGAAGTCGCCGGTTGGGACTCAGAGAAATCGCTGAAGAAGGCCGACGAGATCTACAACACTATTCTTCAAGTGTTCGACATCGCGAAGAGGGAATCGATTCCGTCTTACCAGGCAGCCGACCGCCTGGCCGAGCTGCGTTTGCACGCGGTTGAAAAGAAGTGGAAGCCCATCCGTTGACCAAAACCGCGCGCGAAACCATCCCGATTGCATCAGATCATGCTGGTTTCGAGCTGAAGGCAAAGGTCACCGCGCAGCTCGAGCAAATGGGCTACGCCGTTCAGGATCTCGGTGCCAATTCCGAGACCCCCAGCGACTATCCCGATTACGCGCACCCGCTGGCCGAGGAAGTGTCGACAGGAAAAGCGAAGCGCGGAATTCTACTTTGCGGGAGCGGCGTCGGTGTCGATATCGTCGCGAACAGATATCCACACGTTCGCGCGGCATTGAGCTGGATGCCCGAAATTGCTGAGCTGTCGAGACGTCACAACGACTCGAACGTTCTGGTGATTCCAGCTAGATTCGTCTCCGACCACGAGGCGAATGAGATCGTCGCAAAGTGGATGACTACCGACTTCGAAGGCGGTCGTCATGCGCGCAGGGTGAACAAGATTGACGACGACAGCGTCGAGAGCACTGGCCAGGGAGACGGTGATGCAGCAGACTGAAGAAACAGAACGGTCGCTTATGCCGATGCTGTCGCAATATGATCCCGACATCGCCGCCATGATTCGTCGTGAGGTCGAGCGCCAGCGTCACGGCATCGAGCTGATCGCGAGCGAAAACTTCGTGTCGGAAGCTGTGCTCGAAGCGATGGGTACGCCGCTAACCAACAAGTACGCCGAGGGTCTGCCCGGCAAACGGTACTATGGCGGTTGTGAATTCGTCGATCAGGTCGAGCAACTTGCCATCGATCGTGCCAAGCAAATCTTCAACGCCGATCATGCTAACGTACAGCCGCATTCCGGAGCGCAGGCAAACGCGGCAGTCTATCTCGCTTTTCTAAAGCCTGGCGACAAGGTGCTCGGTCTCGATCTGTCGCAGGGTGGTCATCTCACGCACGGCTCGCCCGTCAACTTCTCGGGACTTCTGTACCACGCTATTCATTACGGGGTTGGCGACGATGGTCGGATCGACTACGAGGCGATGAAGACGATCGCGCGTCGCGAGCGTCCGAAGATGATCATCGCCGGAGCGAGCGCTTACGCCAGGATCATCGACTTCGAGCCATTCGCTGAAGTAGCGCAGGAAATTGGCGCGAAGTTCGTCGTGGACATGGCTCACATCGCGGGGCTCGTTGCGACCGGGCATCATCCATCGCCGGTGCCGCATGCGGATGCAGTCACGACGACGACGCACAAGACACTTCGTGGCCCGCGCGGCGGTTTGATTCTCTGCAAGGCCGAGCACGCGAAAGCAATCGACAAGGCGATGTTTCCGGGGACGCAGGGTGGCCCTCTCGAGCACGTCATCGCTGCCAAGGCAGTGTCGTTCAAGGAAGTTCTTGATCCGTCGTTCAAGGAATATTCGAGACAGATCATCGCGAACGCTCAGGCGCTTGCTGGCGCGTTGAGCACGGCTGGATTCGATATCGTTTCGGGTGGCACAGACAATCACCTGATGCTTGTCGATCTTCGAAATCACAATCTCACGGGCAAGGTCGCTGAGAAGGCGTTGGACGCTGCTGGAATCACGGTGAACAAAAACACCGTTCCCAAGGAGACGCAGTCACCATTCGTCACGAGCGGAATCCGAATTGGAACGCCTGCCGTCACGACTCGCGGAATGAAGGAATCCGAGATGAAGGAGATTGCCGGCTTCATCGACAGAGTCCTTGGAGCCGCGGACGACGCTTCGGTTGCATCTGCAATTACTGCTGAGGTGAAGGAGCTCACATCCCACTTTCCACTCTATCCAAACGCATTCACGACGCGAGGCGCGGACATCGGTGCCTGAGCTGGCGTTTCGTGACGGAGTGATGGACAGGATTCGTCTGCACGAATCCCGGTACGACGAACAGGCGTATCTGTTCGTCCTCTCGGCCCTCGAGTTCACGCAAGCCAAGCTCGATGCGCGGCGCCACATCAGCGCGGCGGAGCTTGCGAATTCCTGTCGCGATCTCGCGCTCGAGCGATTTGGCTTGATGAGTCGCATCGTTCTCGACCGTTGGGGGGTCCGCGCGACGTCCGACCTCGGCGAGATCGTCTTCACTCTGGTCGAGCTCGGATTTCTCGTAAAGCAGCCGAACGATACGCGAGAGGAGTTCGCGAGGGTGTACGACTTCGAGGCTGCATTCGATCGCGACTATCCCTGGAATGGCGCTCACTCCGCCTGAGCACAGCACATAGATGAGCGTCTGCGTCGCGAGTGCCGCCGAAACCGTGGCTTGCGAACGGACGACGATGGCGACAGGCATTACGCCGGCTGAGTTGATGTCGCGAGCCGGAACCCGCGCCGCCGGCGAGATCCTCGACCGGCGCTCTGATCGCCTTGACCACGGGGCGTCGATTTTCGTCGGCAGCGGAAACAATGGCGGAGACGGGTGGGTCGTCGCGGAATCACTTTGTCGCGCCGGGATTATCACCAACGTCATCGAGGTTGCGCCGCCGCGAAGTCCCGAATGCACGAAGGCGCGGGTCGCCGCAATCTCTGCGGGCGCGACGGTGGGAGAGCGGGCCGACGAACAACTCATTGTGGACGCTCTTCTCGGGACGGGATCGTCTGGAGCGCCGCGTGGAGAAATCGCGGCCGCGATTGCACGAATAGCCGAGCGACGCGCTGAGGGAGCGTACGTCATTGCCGTCGATGTCCCAAGTGGGCTCGATGCGACCACCGGCGCTCGTGAGGGAGCTGCTGTTGCTGATCTCACTCTTACATTCGGCACCGTCAAACGCGGTCAACTCATCTCGCGCGGCAACTGTGGCAATATCGTGGCGCTCGACATCGGACTGGCAGACGACGAGCTAATGATGTCACTGCCTGTGCTTGTCGACCGAAACTGGGTTTCCGCGCGCATCCCACCGATCCCGCTGGACGCACACAAGGGAATTCGCAAAAGACTGTCAGTCGTTGGCGGTGGCTCTGGAATGGCCGGAGCGACTATCCTCTGCGGCGAAGGCGCACTTCGCTCTGGCATCGGCCTGCTGCGAATCGTTGCCGCTGAGGCAAACGCTGTCGCAATCCATTCGGCCATTCCTGCCGCACTGTTTCAGAAATGGCCTTCAAGTGCGGCAGAGTTGGAGAAGCTTGCGGCCTCGGCCGATGTGATCGCGATCGGACCAGGGCTCGGCAGCTCGCTGCAGGCTCGCGATCTCGTCGAGCGCATTCTCTCTTCGTGGTCGGGCCCGGTCGTAATCGACGCCGACGGCCTGAACGTATTTGCCGGCGATCTCGACTCGCTTGCAGAACTGCTTGGCAAACGTCCCGCGATAATCACACCGCATCCCGTCGAAATGGGCCGGTTGATCGGGCTCAGCACCGAAGACGTTCTGGCCAATCGCTTCGACGCTGGAACCGAAACGGCGAAAAAACTAGGCTGCGCAGTTCTCCTGAAGGGAACGCCGACTGTCATTTTCTCGCCAGACGGTTCGCGTTTAGTGAGCGCATCGGGAACGGCCGCACTCGCGACGGGAGGAAGCGGCGACGTTCTAACCGGTATTGCATCGACGCTGCTCGCTCAGATGCTCGATGCCCGTCGCACGCCGGCCGAGTCTGCCGCATGCGCAGCTTTCATTCATGGACGCGCTGCGGAGCTTTGTGCATTCGTCAGGGGAACGACGTTGGACGACATTCTCGCTGCGCTGCCCGCAGCCTGGAACGAACCCTCACCCGAACCTCGCGCCGGCGTCCTGGCCGAGGTCTCTTTGCATTCATGACACCCGACGATCCGATTCGCCGCCGGCGCGCCATCGAAATGCGCGCCCCGCGAGACAATCGCTTCTCGCCGCATACTCCGATGGGCGTCGGCGCGGAATTCGACGCGATTCGTAGAATGCTCGAGCGATGGGGTCCGCGTGCAAAGCGGATCGGCGACGATGCGGCGGTCATCACAACACTCGGTGACCGAGCCGTAGTCGCGAGTACCGACACGTCGGTTGAGAACGTTCACTTCCGACGGGACTGGCTGACTCCGCGGGAGATTGGCTATCGAGCAGCTGCAGCTGCATTGAGCGATTTGGCAGCGATGGGCGCGCGGCCGATAGGGATTCTTGCCGCACTCACCGTTCCCGAGTCGTGGCGCGGGGATTTCGATGCGATATCCGACGGAATCGGTGATGCGGCCGAGAACGCGGGCGCACCCATTCTGGGCGGCGATACGACGCGGGGTTCGGAGTTGTCGCTGACCATCACCGTTATCGGCACGGCCCGCGACCTTCTTTGCCGCACATCAGCACGGCCGGGCGATCGCGTATACGTAACCGGGCGTCTTGGCGGGCCGCTCGCCGCGCTTCGCGACATGCAGGAGGGGAGGATTCCATCGGTGGAAAATCGAATCCGTTTCGCCCATCCGCTTCCGCGAATCGAAGAAGCGGCATGGCTGGCTGAGAACGGGGCAGCGGCCGCCGTCGACATCTCCGATGGATTAGCCGCGGACCTTGGACACGTGAGTGCCGCAAGCCGCGTCGGTATCACCGTGCGGATAGAGGACATCCCGACGGTTTCGGGGATGTCTGCGATAGAAGCTGCGGGTAGCGGCGAGGAGTACGAGCTGATTGTCACGTCCCCTGCTGACATGGACGTCGGGGAATTCACCAAGCGGTTCAATCTCGATCTCACGCAGATCGGAGCGGTGAGTGGCGGAGCGATTGGCGTCGTGATGACTCAGAACGGTGAGCCGGTTATCTCGCCAGCCGGTTACCTTCATTTCACCGAATGACTGTTCCCGTCTAGCCCGATGTTCCTCGTCTATTTTCTTGCCACGCTCGCGCTGGGAATCACGGCTACGATCGTCACGATCGTGATCGGCGGGTCGTGCGTTATCGCTGCCATGTTTCATGTGAAGGACAGGGCTGGCTCAGTTTACGATCTCGCCCCGCGCTGGTGGTCCAAGATCGTTCTGTTCATGACGGGCGTTCGCGTTACGGTGCACAACTCCGAGCGCGCGTTTGACGGCAAGCCGCACATCTACGTTTCCAACCATATCAGCTGGTACGACATACCGGCTCTCGCGTCTATTTTCCCTCGAACGAAATTCGTTGCAAAGGCCGAGCTTTTCAAGATTCCCATCTTCGGCGCGGCAATGCGCGCTGTCGGGATGATTCCTATCGAGCGTCAGAACAGAAAGGCGGCGTTCGCTTCTTACGACGTCGCAGCGAATCAGATTCGTGACGGCAACTCGGTCGTGGTGTTCCCGGAAGGCACGCGCGGAGCTGAGTACAGCCTTCGGCAGTTCAAAAAGGGTCCGTTTGTACTCGCCATCGCTGCCGGCGCGACCATCGTTCCCGTACTCACTCATGGCACTCTCGAAGTCATTGGCAAGGGCTCGATGTGGGTGCACCCCGGCAAAGTAGATATACATTTGCTCGAGCCGATCTCCGTCGAAGGCCTGGGCTACGAGGATCGCGATGTTCTCGCGGCACAAGTCAGCGCAAGCATCGCCGATGCTCTGGCGAAGTATTACGGAATAGAGAGTAGAGCGCAGGCGACTGTTCAGAATTCCACGGCAGAGATTTAGCCAAACCATCCTTCACCCGAATTCATGTCCACCATCATCGATATTCGCGGCCGCGAAGTTCTCGACAGCCGCGGAAACCCAACCGTAGAAGCCGACGTCACTCTTGCCAGCGGCGCGACAGGACGCGCAGCGGTGCCGAGTGGCGCGTCAACAGGCGAGCATGAGGCCGTTGAGATTCGCGATGGCGATGCGGATCGGTATGGTGGCAAGGGAGTGCAGCTTGCTGTGCAGGCAATCGAAGAAAAGATCGCACCCGCCCTCGATGGACTCCTTGCAACAGACCAGATAACGATCGACCGGACGATGATCGACCTCGATGGCACGCCGAATAAGAGCAAGCTCGGCGCAAATGCGATTCTCGCCGTCTCGATGGCAGTCGCGCGCGCTGCCGCCCAGGATCTGTCGCTCCCCTTGTACCGCTACCTCGGCGGGCCGATGGCCAGAATGCTGCCTGTCCCGATGATGAACATCCTGAACGGCGGAGCACACGCCACGAACACCGTCGATTTTCAGGAGTTCATGATCGTTCCAGTCGGTGCTGATACGTTTGCTGACGGACTTCGCATGGGAGCGGAAATATTCCACGCTCTGAAGAAGGTTCTTGTAAAGCGAAAGCTGTCTACAGGAGTAGGCGATGAGGGAGGCTTCGCGCCTGATCTCGGATCTGACGAAGACGCTCTAAAGCTTGTGGTCGAGGCAATCGAGTCGGCTGGCTACGCTCCCGGAACCGAGATCGCGATTGCCCTCGACTGCGCAGCGTCCGAGCTGTACAAGGGCAAGAACTACACTTTCAAGAAGAGTGGCGCTGGAACGAAAGACTCCGATGCTATGATCGAGATGTACACGAAGTGGCTCGATGTGTATCCGATCGTTTCAATAGAGGATGGACTTGCTGAAGGCGATTGGAACGGTTGGACAAAACTGACCGAGGCGCTTGGCGACAGGCTTCAGCTCGTTGGCGACGATTTGTTCTGCACGAATACCGAACTGCTGGCAAAGGGTATTTCGTCCGACTGCGCAAACGCGATTCTAGTCAAGTTAAATCAGATCGGCACGCTGACGGAGACGCTCGAAGCAATCGAGATGGCCCGCGCGAATGGATACCAGTCGATCATTTCGCACCGCTCTGGCGAAACGGAGGACACATTCATCGCCGATCTTGCGGTCGCGACAGGAGCGGGGCAAATCAAAACCGGATCAGCCAGTCGCAGTGACCGCGTCGCTAAGTACAACCAGCTTCTCCGTATCGAAGAAGAGCTCGGCGACGTGGCCGAGTTTCCCGGTGGGATGATCTACGGCCTCTGATCGCCAGTGATTGGGAAGATCGTTCTCTGGCTGATTGTCGCCGGTGCCATTTTTTTCGCGGTGCAGGGGGGCGAATACAGTACAATGGACCTCTGGCATCAGCGCCAGCGAAAAATCAAACTGCAGGCCGAGACTGACTCACTGATGCGCGAAGTCGATTCGCTGAGACAGGTAGTGAAAGCAGTCCAGACCGATCGCACGACTCAGGAACGAATCGCGCGCGAAGAATTCGGGATGGTTCGCGGCGACAAGGAAATCGTCTATCGTCTCGACGGGCAAAAGGACACCGCGTCGAGACGATAGCGAAAGGTCGCTACTTCTTTTCCTTCTTCTCGGCAGCGGCTTCCTTCTTTTCAGTCTTCGGTGTCTCGTGCTCGTGCGCAACGAGTGCGCCGGTCATCGCATCGATGTTGACTTCCTCGATTCCGGATTTGCCTGCGACCTTGATCCCGAAAGAATAGATGAGCTTGCCGTTTTCGCGTTCGATCTCGGAAGTTCGAACCTTTCCGTTCGGAACTTCCTTTAAGGCGCTGCGGCGTGCGGTCGTCATCGAGATCTTCGCTTCCTTGCGGAGCGATGCGGGTGTGTCTTTCCTGGCCATGGGCTTTGCCATCATCGTCTGCTTCGGCGCAGGCTTAGACATGGACGTCGGAGCCGGGGTCTGAGCCGACAGCGTCGCTGCGGCAGCGCATGCGACGAGAGTTGTCGCGATTGTCTTGAACATTGTTTCTCCATTGTGCGTGAAGCGAAGCGAATATTGGCTTCGCCGATTATCTGCACTCAAGCTACTCGTCGCACCTGACAGCAGGATTACAGGCCAAAACTTGTTTTTGTGGTTTCGGGAATGTGCTCACTTGCGGGGAAGGTCACGGTGACGGTCGTGCCGCGATCGCGCGCCGACTCCAGTGAGATTTCCGCGCCGTGCTCGTCGGCGATCCATTTGGCGATCGACAGTCCGAGTCCCGCGCCATTCTGTTCATCGCGGCCAGTCTCGCCCCGATAGAATCGCTGAAACACGTTCGCAGAGTCTTTCGGCAGAATACCGACGCCGGTATCCTGAATGCGAAGCACTGCCTGGGATTCCTTCATTGCGATTCCCATCGTGACGGTTCCGCCAGCCGGTGTAAACTTGATCGCGTTGTCGAGAAGAATCATTATCAGCTCGCGAATCAGAGCGGGGTCTGCGTCGATCGGAGTCTCCTCAAACCCATCTACGACAAAAGCGATCCGTTTTCGCTCCGACATTACGCGGCCGGCGCTGAGGCAGTCAGCGGCGATGTCATCGAGAAATACCCGCCGTTTCTGCGGATGACGCTCGCCTGCGTCGGCACGAGCCAGCACGAGCAGATGATCGACTACTACGCCGAGCCTGCGGGATTCGTCCTCGACCGAGCGTAGTGCGGTTCTATAGTCTTCCTCGACGCGGGAACGCTGGAGCGCTACGTCCGCATTTGTCCGAAGAATAGCGATTGGAGTCTTCAGCTCGTGCGCCGCGTCTGCCATGAAGCGGCGCATGTTCGCCATAGTCGCTTCGATCGGAGCGATCGATTTGCCGGCGAGGACGCCCCCACCCATCGCGACGAGCAAGACCGCGACCAAAGCAGCGCCGGAGAATGCCCAGATGAGATCGGTATATCGGTCTTCGAGCTCCAGTTTGTCGGCGATCGCGACGGCAATCAGCGTTCTTCCTCCCGCCGTCCGAAACCTCCGGGCTTCCAGGCGCAGCGTTCGGTCGTCGTCGGTGTCGTGTTCCGCGGCCGCTACGCCAATCCGGGCGGCAGTATTTGCGCTCTCGCGAATCCATAAATCTGCTTCGCGTGGTGCGAGTGGCTCTCCCAATGCGTCAAGCAGATAGAGCGAGCGTTCGGGAATTCTCAATTCATCGACAGCATCGAGTAATGCAGAGTCGCCCTCTTCCTCCTGGATCTGACGGCTGCTCGCAACGCGTCCAAGTTCGAGGGTCGCGGCGGAAAGTGATGTGTCGAGCTGGCGCGAAAGCTGTCGGCGGACCGCAATGAATAATCCAAGCCCGAGAAGAACCAGAATTATTGAGAACGTTCCCGCGTACCAGAGCGTGAGCCGCACACGAACCCGGTCGACGTTGCGGTCATCGGATGCAACGCCCAACTGCCTATTCACCAAAGCGGTATCCCGATCCTCTCAGCGTCTGAAGCAGCTTCGGCTCGAAGTCGTCGTCGATCTTTCGGCGCAGACGGCGTACCAGAACTTCGAGTACGTTGGTGAAAGGATCGTGATTGTCGTCCCAGACATGCGCCGTGATCGCGGCACGATCGACAACCTGGCCGGCGTTTAGGACGAAGAACTCGAGGAGACTGAACTCTTTCGCGGTCAGGTCGATCTTGATTCCCGCTCGCTTCACTCGTTGCGCCCCAATGTTGACCTCGAGGTCCGCGATTTTGACGATCTGCGGAATTGGAGCGGCCTTTCGGCGGGCCAATGCGCGGAGGCGAGCAACGAGCTCGCGAAATGCAAACGGCTTCGCGAGATAGTCGTCTGCACCCGACTCGAGCCCGGCGACGCGGTCGTCCACCGCATTTCTCGCAGTGAGCATCAGAATCGGAGTCGCGACCTCCCGACTGCGGAGGTACTTGCACAGCTCGAATCCGCTGCCGCCCGGAAGCATTACATCCAGTACGAGCACGTCAAAGGTATTGAGCACCGCCTCCATCTTGCCGTCCGCGAAAGTATGCGCGACGGTCACTCTGATCTCCTGTTCTTCCAACCCGCTGGAAACGATGTCAGCGAGGTTGCGGTCGTCCTCGACTAGCAGAATCCTCATGCCCCGAATCTACGTCGCCCAACCTTTGCAATGGCGACTGTTATGTTGGCGTCATCCTGGAGCGGGTAAGTTTATGCCCACCACCACCTGATCGGGGAAACCAAATAGAAATGCATCGGCTCGCGCTCATCTCCACAGCTGTGCTTCTATGCTGGTCCACCGAAGTTTCCGCCCAGACGATCACGCGCCAGCAGGCGGTCGATTCGGCGTTGACGCGCGGTGGTAGACTGGCCGTCGCCGTCGCTGATACGTCGGCGGCACGGGCCCGGCTGTTGAGCGCAGGAGCTTTCGAGAATCCGTTGTTCAACGCGTCGTACTCCAAGTCAGCGCCTCAGCTGCATTTTACGGTTGACGTCCCGATTCCTCTGCCTGGCCTGCGGTCCGCGCGAATAGCGTCCGCTCAGGCGGCGTATCGCGGCGCAAATTACAGACTCCGCTACCAAAAGGCTGCAATAGCTCTGGCCGCCGACACAGCTTACACACGCGTCCTCGCGGCCGCAGCAAGAGCTCGGCTAACCGTCCGCAACGCACTCGTCGCCGACACGCTCGTCCAGATGACCATCGTCCGCCGAAACGCGGGTGACGCGAGCGAGCTCGAGGTCGAGATGGCGCGCGTGAACGCGGGGCAGCAGCACAATCTGGCAATTGCCGATTCAGTCGAGCTCGCCGGCGCCGTTGTCGATCTTCAATCGGTGATGGGACTCACGACAGGAGGTCCGTCACTATTGGTTGGTGACTCGATTGCGTTGCCCGACACCATCGCGCCCTCTTTGCCTCCTGGTACTCCACTCCGCATCGCGGCAGCGTTGGAAGACGTATCGGCGGCCACCGGCTCCTTAAAGGTCGAGCGCCGCAATGCGATCGGGTCTCCAGGCTTGATGGGCGGATTTGAAACACGCGACCCGTCCGAGAAGGGAGTGCTGCCAACGTTCGGATTCACCATTCCGCTGCCGCTGTTCAATAGAAATCAGGCCGGCATCGCGACCGCGCAGGCCGAGCTCCAGCGGAGTCGGGCCGAGCTTGCAGTAACACGACTGGAATATCAGGCCGAAGTCAGTCACGCTGAGCGGGAAAGATCTGCGGCGTATGCGCGGGCCGCGCGCGACTTGTCCCTTCTCGCGATCGCCAACCGCGTCGCGCAGATGTCAGTCACAGCTTACAGAGCCGGAGCGATAGCTCTCCCGAATGTCTTTGAAGCCCAGCGAAATGCACGCGATATTCTCCGTCAGTACATCGACGATATCTCGGCCGCACTCGTCGCCGACGCGACGCTCCGACTACTGACGCTCACTACCTCGAACTGAACAACATGCAACTCAGCAGATCGGTCAATCAACGCGCGCTCTTGCTGATCGGATTAGCGGGCTTCGCGCTCGCGTGCAAAAAAGATGATCCGACGGCTGACGAAGCAGCGGGTCCGACGGCGGTGAGCGTCAGGACGATCGTGGTTACAGCCCAGCCGTACACGGAAACTGTCGGAGCCCTCGGGGCGGTAGCAGCGCGTGCAGGACACATCGCGTCTCTCAGTGCTCCTGCACCGGCGAGAATCGCGCAGGTACTCGTTTCGAAAGGCCAGCGAGTCGGAGTCGGAACGCGGCTCGTCGTGTTCGAGCAAACTCCGTTCATCGCCGCCCTGAATGCGGCAGAAGCATCACTGAACACTGCACAGCGTGCCTACGACCGCGCGAAGACGCTTTCAGATGCCGGGATCATCCCGCGGAAAGATCTCGAGAGCGCGTCGTCGGACCTCGCCAAGTCTCGGAACGAAATGAGTCTCGCACGACGAGCGGCGCAGCTGTCAGTGCTGCGGTCGCCTATCAGCGGCGTGGTTACGGAGATGGCCGCGGTTTTGGGCGCATCCGCCGATGTCAATCAACCACTCGTTGAGATCGCTGATCCCAGCGCACTCGATATCGTTCTTGGTACGACGCCGGCGCTTGCCGGAAGAATTCGTCCCGGCAACAGCATCCAGCTTCGTGCTGGTCAAAACGCCAGCGGCGAGTCACTTGGCGTCGGTGTCGTGAAGGATGTCGCGGCTGAAGTCGATTCAAGTGCTCGCAACGTCGAGATTCGCGCATCGTTACCGACAGCAA
>JBDUEH010000011.1:0-14180 GCA_040002555.1 Gemmatimonadales bacterium
GGAATGGACTAGCAGGTGATCGCCGGTGGGCGTTTCTGCAGGAATCGTTGGTGCGAAGCGGGTTTCCATGGATGACGATCCGCGAATGCCCCAACATGTGGCGATACGAGCCCTACTTCCTTGATCCTGACCGGCCCGAGCTGTCGATCACCTTGGTGCGCACGCCGAGTGGAGACGAGCTGGATGTGGTCGATTTGTCGTTGGCTGAAGAGCTGGGTAAAGGCGTCCGCGTGCTGAAGCAGTCGCGTGGAATTTTCGACACCTTGCCGCTGTCGTTGATCTCGACCAGAACGGTCGACGCGATTGCTCACTTGTCAGGAGCGCCCATCGACGTCCGCCGTTTTCGTCCCAATTTTCTCGTCGAGCCTATCGATGACGTCGATTTTATCGAAGACGAATGGGTCGGCGCCGACCTGAAAATCGGAGCGATGACGATGCGCGTCGATAAACGCGACAAGCGATGCGTGATCGTCAACGTCGACCCCGATACGACAGAGCGCGACCCCTCGGTTCTCCGGATGATCGCGCAGGAACGTCAAGCGTGCCTGGGCGTGTATGGCACTACTGTCGGTCCGGGCCGCGTGTCAGTCGGAGACCCGGTGATGATCGAAAGCTGACAGTCGGTCGCCGGAACGCCGTTCGGATGGGATATTGGTACATCTGACCTGCTCACTCTCACGGATCAAATCGATGAACCTCCGCCAGTATATCGTAACGCTCTTCGCGGCCGCAGCGTGCACTCCCATGCATACTGGGACGGCACCCGAGACGCCGCGCATCAGCGCTGCCCGACTCGCTGAAGACGTTCGCACCGTTTCGTCCGATGCCTATCTCGGTCGTGGTCCCGCAACTCGAGGGGAGGAGCTTGCGACGAGCTACATCCGCGGTCAGCTCAAGGCGGCCGGTCTTGAACCGGGTGGCCCGAATGGATCATGGTTTCAGGACGTTCCGCTCCTCATGTCGAACATCGTCGGAACTCCTTCGTTGTCGGTGAACGTGAACGGCAGCGCAATTCCTCTCACTCAGGGTCAGGAAATCGCCGTACGCGCATCGATGCAAAGCGTGGATCACGTCGATATCAAGGACGCACCGATCGTCTTCCTCGGCTACGGCGTTAAAGCGCCAGAGCGGAACTGGGACGACTTCAAGGGCATGGACCTCAAGGGAAAAGTCGGTCTGGTGTTAATCAACGATCCTGATTTTGAAACCGGACAGGGCGATTTCGGTGGCAAGGCCATGACGTACTACGGCCGCTGGACCTACAAGTACGAAGAAGCAGCGCGACAGGGACTCGCCGGCATTCTGGTGGTTCACGAGACGGCTCCAGCGTCGTACGGCTGGCCGACGGTGAAAAACTCGAACACCAATACGATGTTCGACATCGTGCGCTCAAACCCGTCAGAAGTGCACCCGCCACTCGAAGGATGGGTTCAGCACGACGATGCCGTGCGACTTCTCAGAGCGACGGGACAGGATTACGACGCTCTCAAGCGTCTCGCTCAGACGCGTGAGTTCAAGCCCGTTACGTTGAACGGCGCGACATTCTCCGCCAGCTACCAGGTAAAACAGCAGACCATTCATTCGAAAAATGTCCTCGGCCGGTTGCCAGGTAGATCGCATCCCGACGAGACAATCCTGATCGGCGGACACTGGGATCATCTTGGCGTCGGCGCTCCTGATGCTCGCGGCGACACCATTTACAACGGCGCTATCGACAACGGAACCGGCATCGCCTCTGTTCTCGAGCTCGCTCGCGTCTTCTCTGCCCTTCCGCGCACCGAGCGCTCGGTTGTTTTTGCGTTCTGGACGGCGGAAGAGAGGGGACTGATGGGGTCGGAGTACTACGCGAACAATCCGGTTTATCCTCTCGAGAAAACCGTTGCAGGCTTCAATATCGACGCGTTGAGTGCTGATGGCCCTGCGCACGATATGCTCGTCATTGGAAGCGGCCAGAGCGAGCTCGAGGATTGGCTCGCCAAAGTGCTGGAAGCCGATCATCGCGTGATGACACCGGATGCGAATCCGGAAGCGGGATATTTCTATCGGTCGGATCATTTCCCGATGGCAAAGCGCGGTGTGCCGATGCTCTACATCGACAGTGGAATCGATCTACTCAGCGGTGGCACTGATGCGGGTAAAGCAGCGGATGCTGCTTATCGGAAGGACAAGTATCATCAGCCGGCAGATGAGTATGACGCAGCCACATGGAATTTCGGCGGCATCGTACCGGATCTGTCGGTTCTTCAACGGCTCGTCACGCCGCTGGCAAACTCGCGCGAATGGCCGAACTACCGGACAACATCAGAATTCAGGCCGGTAAGAGACAAGAGCTCGGCCAGCCGGCACTAGCCGGCGGCGGGTCCAACCTTAGCTACTCGGGAGTTCACATGGCCGCGAAGAAGAAGGCTGCGAAGAAAGCATCGTCCCGGCTCTCGATTGCCGCGCGAAAGAAAAAGGCTGTTACGGCACGGAGAAAACGCGCGAAGGCCGTGGAAACTATGGACGCTTTAACGAAGGCGACAAAGCCTTCGGAGAGCGTTGGCGCACACACGATCATCTACGTCCACGGAATCGGCAACAAGCCGCCCGCGTCGGTTCTCAAGCAGCAGTGGGATCAATCCCTGTTCGAGTTCGATCTCGGCGAGCGAACCCGCATGGCCTACTGGGTCGATCGCGACCGGTATCCGATGCCCACCGAAGCGGTGTCGTCAGGTGGTGATTACGCGGATGCGACCGAAGAAGCGCCTCAGGGCGAGTTCTCATCAAAGGCAACGCGAGCGCCGTGGAATGAAGCCGATGAGATAGCTGGAATGAACGAGGACATCATCGAGCTTGCGGGATCACCTGACGACAGGCTCGCCACTGACACCAATGGCGATCGGTTGCGCGGCATCGCCGCCAAAATGCTCGGCGACAA
Organism: Gemmatimonadales bacterium; assembly: GCA_040002555.1. Lineage (GTDB taxonomy): Bacteria > Gemmatimonadota > Gemmatimonadetes > Gemmatimonadales > Gemmatimonadaceae > UBA4720. Next base: position 2,918 of record JBDUEH010000011.1, read on the forward strand.
CAACCTTACCAACGACGTGGCCTACGCGGCGGTAGCCGAAAGCCTTGGCGGTCCTGCCGGAGCCGAAGCGAGGCGGATATCGGCGCAGCGATACGGGTCCGCTGCCCTGCGAGCGAAGATTTTTGGTTTTCTGCCGCGTCCATTGCGTCAGTGGATGACGCGCAAAGTTACGAGCATGTTCCTGCGCGACGTCAACGACCTGTTCGTCGACAAGGTGAGAGGCGAGCGAATGCGCGATTCGTTGCGCGAGCGGTTGCGAGCAGGAGGTGAGCCATTAATCGTCGTCGCGCACAGTCAGGGAACGATGATCGCCTACTGCGTGCTGATGGAAGAGGAGTTCGCCAGCCTCAACATTCCCCTTTTCGTGACGATCGGGTCGCCTTTGGGTGTGGACGAAGTTCAGGACTTCATCAGAGATCTGACGAAGACGAAAAAACTTGCTGTTCCGCCGAACGTTCAACGGTGGATCAACGTGTGTGATCCTCTCGATCCCGTTGCGCTCGACAAAGACATTGCGGATGACTATGTCGCAAACAAGCGCGGAGTTCGAGTCGAGAATCACATCGCGTTCAATCCCGATTCGCCGCGCCATCCTCACTCAGCGACCGGCTATTTGACACTTGAAGAGGTTCGCCAGCCAATCCGGGAGATAGTGGATACTTCGCTCTTCCAGCCAGTCGCCCGCTTCAAGATGGCGAAGGACGTCGTGCGCGCACTCGCCGACGGCGGTTCCGGAGATCGGCATCGTATTCTCGTTCAGCTCGAGGACTACGCCACCAACGCGATGACGCGAGAGGCGGCCTTGAAGCTTATCTACGGCGCGCTTGGAGCCGACAAGGACGAGGCGATTCTTCAGCAGCTCGAGCCGGAAGAGCTTCAGCGCTATGTGGCCCTCAACCTGACGCGTCAGGAAGCGGAGACTCTGAGTTCCATCGCTCACGGTGACAGGAAATTTCCCGTTGCACGGCTTTGGAAAAACAGTGCTAAATGGGCATACATCGATCGTTCGATTCACACTACGCAGGCCTTCCCGGCCCACAATAGTTACAAGGCCGCTGGTGATGGCGTGACATGGGCGGTTCTCGATTCCGGTATCCACCTCACACATCCGCATTTTTCCAATGGTACGATCGCCAAGGTGTACGACTGCACTCGCTCAGATCAGCGACGCGTGCGTCAGGGCCTTCTCGAGCTCGATCCGCACGACCCCAATGATGCCAAGGCTGCGCGCGACAGATTCGGACACGGCGCGCACGTTGCCGGGATCATTGCCGGACAGCACACGGCGCGAGATACAGAAGGAAACGATCGCGTAATGTGTGGCATGGCCCCTGAAGCGAAACTGGTTATCTACAAGGTTCTCGACGACAACGGATCGGGTGAGGATTCGTGGATCATCAAGGCCATCGATCACATTTTCGACACCAACGAGCGCGCGGGGCACGTTGTCATTCACGGTGTGAACCTGAGTCTCGGCGGTGAGTTCGACGTCGAGACATTCAACTGTGGTCACACGCCGCTGTGCGTGGAGCTGCGCCGGCTTTGGCGTCAGGGGGTTGTTGTCGTTCTCGCGGCAGGGAACGAGGGTTTCGCCAAACTCAATACTGCGGACGGAGAAGCCGTCCAGGCGAACATGGGTATGTCGCTTGGCGATCCGGCGAATCTGGAGGAAGCGATCGTCGTCGGGTCGGTGCACAAGGACAGTCCTCATACATATGGCACTTCCTTCTTTTCATCGCGCGGTCCGACGGCAGACGGTCGGATGAAGCCGGATTGCGTCGCGCCTGGTGAGCGCATTTCCTCGGTTCGCAACGATGCGCCCACGGTGGGTCCGAATGCGACTTTCGAGCAATTGTATACGGAGATGAGCGGCACCAGTATGGCCGCGCCGCACGTCTCAGGGCTGCTCGCGGCTTTTCTATCGAAGCGAAAGGAATTCATCGGACGTCCCGACGACGTGAAGCAAATCATGCTCGCCAACTGCACAGACCTGGGCCGCCAGCGTCAGATGCAGGGAGCGGGGATGCCGAACCTGGTGAAAATGCTGGTCAACGTTTAGGCGACGCCGCCTCGAGCCCACTTTTCATCAATTTAGTCCACCTCTGAGCCGCGCCACCTTCTGAAGATTCGCTCAAAAAGCCAGATGTGCGAAGCGATTAGAATCGGTACCACGAACAACGGGAGAAGCACAAACGGCATCCGAAGGAGTTCCGACATTGCCAGGTGATCGGCGAGATCCAACCGCGAAGCTTCCATGACGACGCGCAGGATTTCGACGAGGCCCAGCAAATTCCAGAGACCGTACACGAACGGTGCATAGGATTTGTGCGGCGCAACGAGAAGAATCACAAACAATCCAAGTATCGCCACTGCGATGTCACCCTTCCCCGCCATATTGGCGAACTGCTCAGGGAATTTTCCCCGGGTTCCAGCAAGTAGAAATCCCGCGCCGGCGATCGCGCGAACGAGATGAATCTCGACGAGCGCTCGCCAGTCAGATTCGAGCACCCACGACCGGAGCGGCGGATAAAATGCGCTTGCCAGAAGAAGCACGACCGTCAAAGCCGCGAGAATCAATTGCGGCGCTGGAGTTACGAGCTTTTGCGGAAGCCCTGCAACGCCGGCAATGGAAACGACTGCCAGCCACACGACGAGGCCGATGAGAATCGGATGTCGCCGGTGCACTACGCCTGGGTTTGTCATACGCGTCTCGGTCCGATTGGCTGTGGAGATGCCAGTATAGCACCAATCAATTGTCGCTGCGGGATTCCGCTTGAAAGCGCCGTCAACGACCTTTCAGATTAGATGACTACCTATGTTGCCGCGGTCTTCCCAGCTCCCAACGCTCCAATCGAGTTCCGCGAATTCGCCGAGCCGGAGCTCGCGTCGGGTTCAGCGCTTCTCCACACCCTCTATTCCGAAGTGTGCGGTACCGACGTGCATCTCCATCACGGCCGGTTGAGCGGTGTCCCCTACCCGATCATTCCCGGACACGTTAGTACGGGCATTGTTGCCAAGACACGCGGAAACCTGAAGACGGTCAACGGCGACCCGATCAAGGAAGGCGACCTCGTCACCTTCCTCGACGTTCACGAAACGTGCAACGCCTGCTACCACTGCCTCGTCGCAGCCGAGCCTACGCGATGTCCCTCACGTAAAGTCTACGGCATCACCTACTCGGCCAACGATGGCCTCCTCGGCGGATGGTCTCAGGCGATTTACATGAAGCCCGGCGTCAAGATGATTCATCTGCCGAAGACGCTGTCTCCAGAGACTTTCATTGGCGGTGGATGTGGTCTCGTCACAGCTCTCCATGCTGTCGATCTGTCTCACATCAAGCTCGGCGAGTCGGTTGCCGTGATGGGCGCTGGACCGGTCGGTCAGAGCATCGTCGCTCTGGCATCGCTGAGCGGCGCTGGTGAAGTCGTCGCGGTTGATGGAGTGACCGATCGTCTTTCTTTCGCGAGAGAGATGGGCGCGACAAACACAATCGACTTATCGACACCGCGACCTGAGCGTCTCGACATTGCTCGATCTATGACCAATGGGCACGGCTTTGACATCGTCATCGAGGCGAGCGGCCATCCCGATGCCGTCAGCGAAGCGCTCGACATTGTACGCGATGGTGGACGCGTTATCGTGTGCGGACACTACACCGATAACGGTTCGGTGGACATTCATCCGCACTGGCAAATAAACCGCAAACATGTCGAGCTGCGTGGATGCTGGGGCTCGCGGTACGAGCACTTCCATCGCGGGGTCGAGATTGCCGTACGCTTCGGCAGCCAGAAGCCGTGGGCAAAGATGGCCGGCAAGACGTATGATCTTCACGATGTTGCGTCCGCGCTCGACGCCGTTGCCAGCCGGGCGGCAGTAAAGGCGGTCGTTCGCGTAAACTGATTCCCTGAATGAATCCCCACACCACTCAATTTGAAATGCGCGTAACAACTTTCTTCACTCTCGGTCTAATCGCGTCCACCGCGGTCACGGCATCTGCTCAGGCAAACTTCGAATCGCGCGTCGACTCCATCGCGGCGGCAGTATTGAGAACAACGGGTGTGCCGAGTGCGAGTGTTGCAGTGGTTCAGCATGGGCGGTTAGTGCTGGCGAAAGCGTACGGATCCGCGAAGCTCGAGCCCGACCAGCTGGCGTCGCCGGAGATGCGTTACGGAATCGGCTCAATCAGCAAACAGTTCACAGCCGCCGCGATGCTTCTGCTTCAGCAGCAGGGAAAGCTCAAGCTCGATGATCCGGTAGGGAAATACATCCCTGGCCTGTCACGCGGAAACGAAGTAACGATTCGCGAGATTCTCACTCACACATCTGGTTATCAGGATTTCTGGCCGCAGGATTATCTGATGGCGCCGATGCTCAAGGACGTCACGCCGCGGGAAATCATGAACGGGTGGGCAAAGCAGCCGCTCGACTTCGAGCCTGGAACGAGGTGGCAGTACAGCAACACGGGCTACGTACTCGCCGGGATGATCGTCGAGAAAGTCAGCGGCATGCCGTTCTTTCAATTCATTCAGACGCGCCTGCTCGATCCTCTTCACATGACGACTGCGAAAGACTTCAACGCCGACTCGCACGCCGCTGATGCCGTGGGATACATACGGTACGCACTCGGACCATTGCATGCGTCGCCGGCGGCCGGAAAAGGCTGGATGTACGGTGCAGGAATGCTTGCGATGACCGCTACAGATCTCGCGAGGTGGGACATCTCGATGATCAACCGCAGCGTGCTCTCACGCGCATCGTACGACGCGATGTTTCATGAGACGATTTTGAAGAACGGCGCTGCGAGTGGTTATGGACTTGGCGTGCACACCGCGATGAACGCCGGCCGGTTCTTCATCGAGCACAGCGGAGAAGTATCTGGCTTCACAGCGGAGAATTTTCTCTTTCCCGATGATAGTGCGGCGGTTATCGTGCTGACCAACCAGGATGCCGCACCTGCTTCGGGCGCAATCGCAAGTCAGATCGCGAGACTGCTTTTTGCCACGGAGGATGCTCTTGCGGCCAATCGCACGACTCAGGCACGCGCAGTCTTCGACGGACTCCAGAGGGGCACGGTAGATCGGTCGCTATTTACGTCGAATGCAAACGGCTACTTCAGTGAAATGGCGTTGAAGGACTTTGCGTCTAGCCTGTCACCCCTTGGAGTTCCAACCGGGTTCGTTCAGATATCAACGTCGAAGCGCGGCGGAATGACGCTCCGGTCCTATCGAGCGACCTTCGGCGACCGTTCACTGCACGTGTGGACTTTCGAAACTGCGGACGGAAAACTGGAGCAGTACCAGATTGCGCCGATTGCCTAGTTGTTCGGCGCGTTCCGGCCACCGTGCTACATTCAACGGCACAGGAGTCTTGTGAGTACAAAGCCGTTCGTCGAAGCCATCGAGACCTACGCACAGGACATCGTCGATACCGTGCGCGAGCCGCTCCTGATGCTCGACACAAATCTTCGCGTTCAAAGTGCAAACCGGGCGTTCTACGAGACCTTTCACGTCTCACCGAACGAGACCGAGCGACAACTCATTTACGAGCTCGGCAACGGACAGTGGGATATCCCGGATCTCCGAACGTTGCTCGAGGATGTGATTCCGGCGAGCTCGGTATTCAACGATTACGAGCTCGAGCACACCTTCCCGATCATCGGCCGGAGAGTGATGCTGTTGAACGGCCGAAAGCTTCGTGCGGGAAGCCACGCTGCGATCATCGTGCTCGCGATGGAAGACGTCACAGAGCGACGCCGCGCCGAGGCTGACTTCAGAGCGATCGAGACGTACGCGCAGGACATCGTGGACACCGTCCGCGAACCGCTCCTTATTCTCGACAAGACTCTTCGCGTTCAGTCAGGTAATCGCGCTTTCTATCACACTTTCCTCGTATCAGCCGAGGAGACAGAAAACCGTCTGATCTACGAGCTCGGTAACGGACAGTGGGACATACCGGCGCTGCGCACTCTTCTCGAGGACATCGTTCCCAAGAGTTCAGTCTTCAACGATTTCGAGCTCGAGCATGATTTTCCAACGCTTGGACGCAGGGTAATGCTTCTCAACGCGAGAAAACTCCAGGCTGGGCATCACGGAGAGCTTCTCGTTCTCGCGATGGAAGACGTCACTGAAAGGCGGCGCGCGGAAGAAGAAGTTGCCAAGGCCAAGGAAGCCTCCGAGATCGCGAATCGAACGAAGAGTCTCTTCCTCGCCAACATGAGTCACGAGCTGCGCACTCCGCTCAACGCTATCGTCGGCTATTCGGAGATGCTTCAGGAAGAGGCGGTTGAACAGAATCTGGAATCGTTCGACAGCGATCTCGGGAAAATCAATGCGTCAGGCAGGCACCTGCTCGCGCTCATCAATGACATCCTCGATCTCTCGAAGATCGAGGCGGGCAAGATGGAGCTCTACCTGGAGAGCTTCGATCTGAACGCGTTGATCGATGACGTCGCATCGACTATCCAACCGATGGTCGTCGCCAACGCCAACACATTCAACATCGTTCGTCCAGCTGACCTGGGCCGAATGCTCGCAGATCAGGTGAAGGTTCGACAGGCGTTGTACAACCTTTTGTCGAACGCCGCAAAGTTCACCCACGAAGGGACAATCACCCTCACGGCCGAGCGCCACCGCATGGATTCGTCGGAGTGGGTTGTGTTCAGGGTTGCCGACACCGGCATTGGACTCGCCGCCGAGAAGATTCTCCGATTGTTCCAGGATTTCACGCAGGCCGATGCGTCGACCACGCGCAAATTTGGCGGAACGGGCCTCGGCCTCGCGCTAACGCGGCGCTTTTGTCAGATGATGGGTGGCGATGTGACGGTTCACAGCCTTCCGGGGGAAGGCAGCACCTTCACTATCAAGCTGCCCGCCGATGTCTCGGAAGCGAAAATGGAATCGAGCGAACCCGCGTCGGAAAGCAGTGGGACGCTGAACGTGGGCAACCGCAGCACGGATCCCCTTCCCGAACCCAACACATGCGTGCTTGTCATCGACGACGACCCGGCGCAGCGCGACCTGATGCGACGCTTTCTGACCAGCGAAGGTTTTTGTGTTCGATCCGCCAGAGGCGGGGAGGAAGGGCTTCGCCTTGCGCGGCAGCTCGTTCCCATCGCAATCACCCTCGATGTCATGATGCCGGAGATGGATGGGTGGTCAGTGCTCGAGGCGCTCAAGGCAGATCCCGCTCTGTCCGGGGTGCCAGTCGTCATGCTGACGATGGTGGATGACAGTGAGCGTGGGTTTGCCCTAGGGGCAGACGACTATGTGATGAAGCCGGTGAATCGTCGCCGCCTCGGCAAGATTCTGAAACGATATTCGTGCGCCGATCCGCCGTGTCCAATCCTGATCGTTGATGATGACGCAGCAACCCGGGGGCTCATGCGGACCATGCTCGAAAAACAGGGCTGCATAGTCACCGAGGCTGAAAACGGCGAGGCCGCCCTCGCGTCGATGGAGCTCAATCGCCCGAGCCTGATCTTTCTCGACCTGCTCATGCCCGTCATGGACGGTTTCGTTTTTGTCGATCGCGTTCGTCAGCGGCGGGAGTGGCGCACGATTCCCATTGTCGTCGTCACGGCGCATGAGCTCAGCAGTTCCGACCGGCGACGCCTCAATGGAAATGTCGAAGAAGTGATTCAGAAATCCGGACGCCCGGCGGACGACCTGCAGGCTCAGGTGAGTGAAGCTTTGAAGAATTTCGGAGTCTTCACATCTACACCATTACCTTTGTAGGCAATGCCAAGAATCCTGCTGGTCGAGGACAATGAGATGAATCGCGACATGTTGTCGCGTCGGCTAGAGCGCAGGGGTTACGAAGTCCTCATAGCTGTCGATGGCCAGCTTGGGCTCGAGATGGCGCGGGAAGAGTCGCCGGACCTCATTCTGATGGACATGAGTCTCCCAGTGATGGACGGCTGGGAAGCCACACGTACCTTGAAGACCGCACCCGAAACAAGACACATTCCAGTCATCGCTCTCACCGCCCACGCGATGTCAACCGATCGCGAGAAGGCGCTCGAAGCGGGCTGCGATGATTACGATACGAAACCCATAGAGCTGCCTCGATTGCTCGGAAAAATTGAGGCGCTCCTCGGCGGCACCGAAAAAACTCCAGTCGGAGACGCAACGCCATGAGCGATCTGCCAAAACCAATCGCAGAGCGCGTTCAGCACATGCTCCCAAGAGATCTGCTGCACGATCTGCGCACCCCGCTCAGCCAGATCCTTGGCTACACCGAGCTGATGATCGAGCAGATGACAGATTCGGGTCAGGAAGAGTTCATTCCGCATCTGGAAAAAATCCGCAAGGCCGGCCGCGATCTCGCGAACATGCTGACCGACAACTTTCAGTCGAAGTAGCACAGAGCGTCTGGGGACAAGCCCGCACCCCACGCCGAGCCGAGATCGTTTAGACTTGCGTGGTGATATCAAGCAAAATTGCGCCGTTTATCAAGCCGACCCAGACGGAGCTCAAGAACGCTTTCGGTCGCATCATTCCGGATCTCATCCGCCCCGGCCTGAAAATCCTCTTCTGCGGCATCAATCCAGGTCTCTATTCCGGAGCGACTGGATTGCACTTCGCGCGTCCGGGAAACCGCTTCTGGCCAGCACTTCACGCTGCCGGTTTCTCAGACCGGATTCTCGCTCCGTGGGAGAACTCGGAACTCCTCGAGTCAGGTTACGGAGTTACCAATCTGGTTCCGCGAACGACGGCGACAGCCGCGGAGCTGAACGACGAAGAATATCGGACTGGCCGGAGAGCACTAGTTCGAAAAGTGAAAAAATATTCTCCGCGCTGGCTGGCAATACTCGGGCTTGGTGCGTATCGAACCGGCTTTGCCAATCCCGACGCAAAAATCGGAAGGCAGGTCAAACGTATCGGATCGACTGGCCTCTGGGTTCTACCCAATCCAAGTGGGCTGAACGCGAACTATCAGCTTCCTCAATTGGCCGAGATGTTCAAGCAGCTTCGGGCGGCCGCTGACGAAGATTCGACAGACGGTGTCGGCGGTCCAGCGGCGACCTGATAACTAACGCCTCGCCCGCGTCGATGCGATCCAATCGCTTCGCCGCCTGATCAATGCGCCGAGATTTTTGCAAACATTTCGCGAACACGCGGATCCTTCCGCAGACCATCGTACGGCGCGGCGGTGAGATAATGCGCGAGCCATAAGTCGTGGTCAGCAATAGCTTCCCGCAAAACGCCGATCGCCCTCTCGCGCTCCCCTATTGCATCCAATGCTGCGGCAATACTCCCACGCTGCGTCACGTGCTCGCCCTGTTGTGACTCGACCTTGTTCAACAGCGCCTTCGCATCATCTATCCGCCCCGCGTGCACGAGCGCATATGAGGTCACCCCCACCTTTTCGAGGTGACTAAATCCGGGAAGGTCTACAATTGGAAGAAGCATCGATACCGCTTCAGCCGCCTTACCCTTTTCTACGAGAACCTTTGCAACGTCTACTATTCCCAGCTGAATCGTGGCGTCAAGCTGAAGCACGTTTCGTCCTGACTTTTCCGCCTCGTCATAATTCCGCATGTCGTACAACACCTGCGTCACGGCTGTATTGATCACGAGTGAAGCAGGCTCTAGCGATCGCGCGTGGAGAATTTCCGCAAGCGCTTCGCCGTTGCGCTGCTCCTGGAGGAGCAGCAATCCATGCCAGAAGTGGGCAGTCGCAAAACTCGAGTCTGCAGCAATCGCACGCGTGAAGTATCTCTCGGCGTTTGCATTCCGGTATTGAAGAGCTTCCGAATAGGCGAGCGCTGTCAGCGCCTGAACATTGCCGCTGTCGAGAGCGAGCGCGTGGTTTGCGGCCTCAGCGGCACGTTGAAGCATGTCGTCGTTACCCACGTCGTCGTAGGCAGGCATGACGACATAGGCCATCGCCATCGCACCAAATGCCTGAGCGTACGACGGATCCCGGCGAACAGCGTCGGCAAAAAGACTGATCGCCTTTCTAAGCCCCGGCGCATTCCGACGGTTCCAGAGGTAAAGACCCTGTAGATATGCGGCGTGAGCTTCCGGATCCATCGTGTCAACGTGGCCCAGGTGCGCCGCTCCGCTGAGCTTTACCTTCAGCTCGGCGGCAACTGCGTGTGCGATTTCATCCTGAACGGCGAACACGTCCTTGATATCGCGGTCGTACTTTTCGCTCCAGAGCACAGACTCGTCAGGCGCGGACACAAGGCTCACCGAAATCCTGACGCGGTCGTTCGATCGCTGGACGCTTCCCTGAAGCACATTCCGCACGTGAAGCTGATTCGCGATTTCCCCCACGCCCGCGCCCTTTGAAAAAAGGGCTACCGCGCTGCTTCGCCCCACCACGCGCAACCCAGCCTTCGCGAGCGCGCCGGTGATCTCCTCGGCGAGACCTTCGCCGAAGTAGTCGTTGGCCTTGTCGCCGCTGAGATTTGCAAGCGGAAGAACGGCAACCGATCTGTCTTCCGGCGCGGGTTTGTCGCCGCCGGAAAACCTCTTTACCAAGCCGCCTGCCGCAGCTACAGCAAGTACCGCGACGATCGCGATGGAAACCCGTCGCCCGGTGCGCCTGGCGGCAACTGATCTAACCGTGCGCGTTTCGTGCGCACCCGACGTTGAAACTCCATCCAGCGCGGCGACTACTTCAGAGGCACTCGACGGCCGGTTCGCGGGATCCTTCTCGAGGCACTGCATGATGACTGCTGACAGCTGGCGTGGGACGTCGCCGCGAATGTCCCCGATTGGCGTCGGTTTTTCGGTGAGATGCGCCGTTAGCGTACGCTGCGGAGTGTGCGCGCTGAATGGCCCCTTCCCCGCAAGCAGCTCGTAACCCATGCACCCGAACGCATAAAGATCGGCGCGATGATCTACGTTTGGATCAGCGGCAATCTGTTCAGGAGCCATGTAGGCAGGGCTGCCGAGTGATGTGCCAGTCTGAGTTATCGCGGATTCGTCGCTCTGATTTCTCGACGCCGAGATTGCCTTTGCGATCCCGAAGTCGGTAACCATGGCCGTACCGTGCGACAGGAGGACGTTGTCGGGTTTGATATCGCGATGAACCACACCCGACCCGTGCGCGTAGCTCAGCGCGCGAGCTACGTCTCGAAGAATGCTGACGACTTCCGTAATGGTGAACGCACCCTCCGCCGAAATTCTCGCTCGCAGCGACTCTCCTTCGACGAACGGCATCGTGAAATACGGAAGTCCGTTCGTGTCTCCGGTCGCTAACAGTGGAACGATGTTGGCCTGCTGAAGCTGCGCCGCCATCTGGATTTCGCGCT
>JBDUEH010000012.1:0-14090 GCA_040002555.1 Gemmatimonadales bacterium
GGAAACTGACGCGTTGACTCCCAGTGATCCTGCCATTCCACGTCATCTGGCGCCCGCAGCACTCGAACGCCGATCGACCGAAGGCTGGAGACAGTCCCGCGAATGGGATTGAGATTTCCTTCCAAAGGAACAGCGCTGAAGTGAATTCCGTCGCTGGATGGACCGATCTCGACTCGCCACAGCGCTCCGGCACCAAGCGGACCGCTGACTCCACGCGAAACAAAACGAAGAATGTCTCCGCTCTCGACAGTTCTTTCAATTTCGAAGGTGGGGCCGGACGGCGCGTCTGACAAATGGCGCAGCGCGTCAGCGATCAGGGATCGGGTTAGCGCCTCCGACTCGGTCGTCCGTCTATAGGCCTCAATACGCGCGCTGCTGTCGAGTCCCACCTGCACCGAGCCATACGCGAGCATCGCAACGAGCCCGGTGAGAACGATCGACACCACTAGCTCGATCAGTGTGAACCCGCGCGGCGACCGTCTCATTGCTGCATCAGCCTATGCACAACCATCGATGCGCCGCCAGGCACTGCGACCGTCACCGAGACATCCACAAGTCCGTGCGCTGCCGCGCGCACCTCGATGCGTCTGCCGTAGCCCGCGGGTAGTCTGGACAAATTCAGATCTCCGAGCGCCACAGGTCCAATCTTCGCCGCTTCGACTCCCTCCTCGGCGTAAGACGTCGCAACCGACCATGCCTGGGCATCAACGGCAGCGCGGTTCGTCTCCTGAAAAATTCCGAGGACGCCAATCGCCGAGAGAGACAGGATCACCAGTGCGACGACGGTTTCGAGAAGAGTCATCTCGCAACCCTGGATGCGTTATTGAAGGCGCAGGTGAGTGGGTCGAGTGTATCGCGAACCGCCATCGAGCTCACGATCATGGTACAAAGACCGAGCGGAGAGATGTCGATTCTCAGTAAAAATCCGTCCGGTTGATTCAGGCGTCCTGACAGGAGCGGCGCGGATCCGGACCGCGCCGAATAGATCGACCACTTTCCGTCAGGTGCAATGGCGAGGGTCACCAGCTCGGATCGCCGGAGCGCCGCATTGCGAGCGTCGGCGACAACAGTTCCAATATCCGTCGTTCTCCGCGGCAGAATCATCGACGGCGCAACCACTGCGAGGGCAATGCCCATCACAGCGAGAACAACCACCATCTCTATCAGAGTGAACGCGCGGTGTTTCCGCGTCAGGACCTGCATCTAGCGAAAGTGACCCTTATTCGCTCAACTCACCAGATGGGATCGGCGGCGAGCACCTCGTTGACGGCTTCTTTCGTGATTGGCGCCGAAAAGAGGTATCCCTGGCCCTGTTCGCAGCTCAGCGACCGCAGCTCCTTCAACTGCTCAGCAGTGCTGATGCCTTCTGCCTCCGCGCGCACGCCGACGATCTCGGCCAGCGTGAGGATTGTCCGAACGAGACGAAGATTTTTTTCGTCCGTGTCCATGTTGCTCACGAATGCGCGGTCGATCTTGATCGCGTCGATCGGAAGTCCGTGCAGGTAGCTGAGCGATGAATAGCCGGTTCCGAAATCGTCCAGATAGATCTGCACGCCAAGGTCACGGATTCTCTGGAGAATTGCGGCTGAGGTTTTTCCCTTGTCGATGATCGCCGACTCGGTGATCTCAATGCGAAGACTGCGTGCATCGATGCCGCTTGCTGCTAGCGCCGCCGTAATCTGATCGACGATGTCGGGCTGGGAGAACTGCTTCACCGACAGATTTACGCCGATCGACAGCGGCACTTCGCGCGGATGCAGCTGATGCCATTCCTTCATCTGCCTGCAGGCTTCGTCAAGAACCCAACGGCCCATCGGCACAATCAGCCCGGTCTCTTCGGCAATAGGAATGAAGTCGCCCGGATGTACCAGCCCGCGCGTTGGGTGATTCCACCGAACGAGCGCTTCTAGACCAGTAACATGACCTGATTTGAGAGATACCAGCGGCTGATAGTGAAGCCGGAATTCACCGAGCTCCACTGCGCGGCGGAGATCCGTCTCGAGCTGCAGACGTTCAAGCGCATCCGTGTGCATCGTGCGATCGAACATCTCGTAACGCGCGCGACCCGCTGCCTTTGCGCGGTACATTGCCATGTCAGCGCTGCGAAGAATCTGCTCGGGCTGATCGTGTGCCATCGAGCTCGTCACGATGCCCATGCTGGCCGACGTTACAACTTCCGCTCCAGCAAGATTGATCGGGAACGAAAGCGCTTCCTCGATGCGTTCGGCAACACGCCCGGCATCGCTCGCGTCGGTAATGCTTTCGAGCAGAATCGCAAACTCGTCGCCAGACAGTCGAGCGACCGTATCTTCCGGACGCAGACACGCTTCCAGACGCCGGGCAACTGCTCGGAGAAGCTCGTCACCCGCGAAATGACCGAGGTTGTCGTTCACGTCCTTGAATCGGTCGAGATCGAGGAACAGAACCGCGAAGAGATCGTCGGGATGACGTGCCGCTCGGCGCATTGCATGACGAAGTCGCTCGATGAACAAGGATCGGTTCGGCAATCCTGTCAGCGCGTCATGCAGTGTGCTGTAAAGCAGGTGCTCCTGCGTTTGTCTCTTGAGCGATAGATCGCTGCGAAGCTCGAGTTCCAGCGCGAGCGATGCGGCGACATCCATGAGGCAGTTGATCTCCGTATGGGTCCACGCATGCGGAGCTGTGTCGATTACGCACACTGAGCCGATCACCTGGCCGTCTGACGTCATCACTGGAGCCACCGCGTAAGCGACGCCATCGGGCGTCCTCCCGTCCCCATCCGAGTCCACCGGAAACTTTTCGTCCGAATTGCCGATGAACACGGGACGGCCTGTCGATACGACCTGTCGCGAGTATCGCAATGCGAGTGGAACCTTTCGCCAGACGCGCGATCGGCCAGTAAGCCCAACGCTGCTTTTTACGACATGGTGGTCATCGTCAAGGAGCGAGACAATAGCCACCGGCGCGCGAAGAGCGCCCGCGGCAAGCCGGGCTACCCTGTCGAACGACTCCTCTGGAAGGGTGTCGTAAGGGGTGGCCGGCCTCGGGAGCGTACTGGGACGCTCGCCCGTCTTCCCCGATCGGTCATCGGCCATGTTCCTGGCGGTCGGGACCGAGTCAGGCATACAGCAGGTTCAGACTCGTCATTCAGATTTCGGAGTCACAAGGAGGAGGGACCGCGAACTGGGGCCACCCTTACCGGGAGATCTGTCTAGAGCCTGCTAATGTAGTGCCGGGTCCGTCAAACGATCAAGAACTTTTGTTTAGAACTAAGGGAGTTCACTTAAACGAGAGACCGGATCCATCCGCCGTCCACGGCTATCGACCCAGCCGTGATGTAGCTCGCCCTATCCGACGCGAGAAACGCAGCCATGGCGGCAAACTCACGCGGCTCGCCAAGGCGGCCCATCGGGATTTCCGATTCCCATCGCGCCACCGCCTGTTCCTCGGAAATCCCTTCGCGTTTTGCGGTTGCGGCCGAGAGTTGGGTTACGCGCTCGGTTCGCGTGTATCCGGGGAGCAAATTGTTGACCGTCACGCCAAAGGGCGCGACCTCGTTTGCAAGCGAGCGCGCGAAGCCGGTCACTGCCGACCGCAGACTATTAGACAACATCAGTCCATGAACTGGCTGCTTAACGGCAATGGACGTGACGTTGATGATCCGTCCCCAACTGCGCTCCTTCATTCCTGGAAGTACAGCGCGTGTGAGATTCACCACACTGAGTAGCGTCAGCTCTACGGCCGAATGCCACATCTCTGCTGTCAAAGTCTCGAACGCACCGCTTGGCGGACCACCGGCGTTGGTGACGAGGATGTCGATTCTGCCAAAGTGCTCGATTGCCTTGTTGACCATCGCATCGACCTGCTCTGATGAAGAAACGTCGCCAGGCAGCGCGAGGACGTTTGCGGATGTCGATGATTTGATCTGGCGGCATGTCTCGTTTAGCGCATCACTGCCCCGCGCGTTCAGCGCAAGCGATGCACCTTCTGCAGCCAGCTCTTCCGCTATCGCGCGGCCGAGTCCTTTGCTGGCCGCAGCGACGAATGCGACTTTGCCCTTGAGTCCGAGATCCACGTCTACTTTCGGAGATATGCGTCGGTCTTGTTCAGCCAGTCTTCACGCGGCGGATCGAAGATGTCCACGTCGAGCGTATCCTCTAGCGCGAGAGCCTTGTGCGGCAGGTTCGCTGGAATGTGCAGGACCTCCCCGGCGCGCACGACGACTTCCTCGATTTGATCTTCGCCAAGCCAGAAGTGCAGTGCGCCTTCGAGGATGTAGGTGAGCTGCTCGTTCATGTGCGAGTGTTTGGGAACGATGCAGCCTTTCGCGAGATAGACGTGCGCCAGCATCATGCGGTCGCCGGTTATGAGTCGTCGCTCGAGCGTGTCGCTGACACGCTCACGCGGCATGTCATCCCATCTGTAGTGAGTTGCTGGTTTGATTTCTGCTGGGTCGGTCACGGTTGCTCGCTCGCGTAGAAGATTCTCGATACGCTCAAAATCTAGCGTATGAAAAAACGAGCGGGCTCCCGGAAGGAAGCCCGCTCGTTCTGACTGGCCGTCAGCGGTCAGCGGTCAGCGATTAGCTGGTTTACTTGATCGTGAAGTCCTTGCTCCCGGCAGATGCGCCATCGAGCATGATCTCGACCTTGTACGCGCCCTTCGGCCACGCGCCGGCTTTCTTGATGTGAAACTCTTCGCGGGCTTCAGGTCCCGTCGGCGCGATGTTCAGCGAGGACTGATTTACCGTCTGCTTCCCGTTGTACGTCCACTTCGCGTCGAGCTTGGCGCTCGTTGCCGCACCTTCCGTCGTCGCGACAACATAGATCGTGTCGCGCACTCCGAAGTCGGACGTCGCCGTGACGAGATGCTTGTCGGCGGTAAGTCCCTTTCCAGTAGAGACATCCGTGACGTGTACCGGAGCCGGCATTGCCGGCATTGTATCGACGGGCGCCATCGCGGCTGTGTCCACGGCCCCCGCATCCTTCTTCTTGCAGCCAGCCACCGCGAACACCATTGCTATCGCGGCGAGTGATGCGATGCCGCGCGAATTGATCTTCATGAGTATCTCCTGGTTACCGCGTCACGCGGAGGGAATGGTGAGAACCTGTCCCGGGTGAATGAGATCGGGATTCTTGATCTTGTCGCGGTTTGCATCGTAGATCTTGTGCCACGAGTTGGCATCGCCGTAGAGATGCTTTGCGATTTTGCTCAGCGAGTCGCCGCTCTTGACCGTGTAGGTCTGGTCCGCTGCCGGCGCGGTCGCGGATGATCCCCCAGTGACGTCGGAGAAATCAGCCAGTGGAGCATTTGCGTCGGTAGAAGCCGAGCTGTCCGCGGTTACGTCAGAAAAGCTGCCGCTGTTTGTGTCGTCCTTCTTGTTGTCGAAAATGCCCATCCTTCCTCCTGTTCCAGTAAGCGGGCACGAGCCCGGACGACCGTCTGGCTGCACTTAGCATGCCCACCCGAATGGTCGATCGCGAACAAAAAAAAAGGGACTCCGAGAAGGAGCCCCTTTTTCTATAAGCGATCGAAACTCAGAGCATGAAGCAGCCGCCGCTGCCGCTGTTCTTCCAGTTGCGCTGAACAAGGAAGTCCTTGCCGCCCATGTTGACGTTGGCGACTCCGCCGTTACCCGTGGTGTAGGTGGTACCGAAGGTCCACGCACACTTATCAGCATTCTCGTAGCCGCGGTTGTCAAACCACGCGCTCCCCAACATGTCCGTGGTGGTCTCTTCGATCTCATGCGCCAGGACGCTCACCTCTCCGTCGGCGCCCGGATCACCGTTCGGAGACGCGGTTCCGTTGGTGCAGGCACTCGGAAACCCATAGTCGTAAGGCATGGCCGAATAGAGTGCGACCTTCGAAACGCCTCCGTCCGTGACCGTCCCATGGGTGTGGTAACCGCAATACTGCGTTCCGAATCCGCCACCTAGATTGACCTGGCCAGCAGTGAAGATCAGGTAGAGCGTGCTGGCGTCGTAGGTGATCTGGCCTGAATTGATGCCGGATTGGAGCATCGCTATCATCTGCGCGTCGGTGATGGTTTGCGTTCCGGTTGGGGCGCTGGTGTTGTTCGCCCAGTAGCTCGTGTATGCCACCGAGTTTACGATTGCGCGCCCCGACCCGTCCTTGTAGGTGCTGTTGATCCCGAAGTAGGGGGTTCCGCCGAGACTTCGGAGGAAATGCCCTATGAGCGAACCGTCAGCCGTTCCGGCGCCAGTGGTCCCGGCGGCAGGTCCGCCATTGTAAATGGGCGTCGCGTTCCAGTAGATCGCGACTACCTTCGTGCCTGCCTGAAGTACGGGTCCACCGTGATAGCTGATGCCCGTTCCGCCCCCGCCCGGCTTTCCCCTTGCCGCGCGCTCGGCGTCTGCCTTCTGCTTGGTTGGGACGAACGCGATATGCTTCTCCTGAGCGTTATCCGGCGTCTGCGTATACGATGGAGCAAGATCGACCGTGGTTGACGGGTTAACTACCCGACTCGCGTCTGTGCATGCGCCCATCACGACGACACCTGCGGATGCTACGATTGCAGCGGACAGTCTCTTCATTGACAATTTCCTTCTTTTGAAAAGGTGGCTGGCATTTCTGACGCACCGATATTTAAGTCAGAGAAGTGTAAAGTTACAATGGTCAGTCAAAAATTTTGTTTACGTTTCAGGCGTTAGACGCTGCTAGAGTGCGGCGCAGGGCCGTTAACCCCATCTCGCATGTCGATTTTCAAGCTTGCAATAGCCGTTGTCACCATGGCTTTCGTTAACTCCGGCCTTCCAGCGGCCGGATTCTATAGGTCGTCCGCATATATGTCTCCGGCACCCAACTGGGCCGGGAAGAGTGGTGACCTTACTGTAATCCTGACCTTCGAACAGCGAGCCGATTCGCTCTACGCACGCGGCTCGTATCGAGTCGCGGCGGGAAAGCACGTTGGATGCGGTGGGGAGACACTTTCAACCAAGGGCCTTTTTACAATGAGAGCGCACGGGACGATGCGATCGTTTCGCGGTCGCTTCATGTTTGACACCGGTTGGTCGCCGCCAATAAGCGGGACTAGAGCGTCGACTGGCAGCGTGACCGTGAACATTCGATCCGTTGACAAGGGCGTATGCATTCTCAAGCTCCGCCCGACAAGGGACCGAAGTCCGGCCCTCCGCCATTAGCAGGCACCGAATCCTTGCGCGCGAGGAAGCCATTTAGCCGTTCCTTCACGGCTGGCCACTCTGTGTCGAGCACGCTGTAGTAAATCGAGTCGCGGTACCTACCGCTATAAGTAAGGATGTGCTTGCGCAGCACACCTTCCTCAACCGCGCCGAACCGCTTCATCGCGTTTCTCGATTTATCGTTCAACACATCGCTCTTCAGCTCGACGCGTGTGCATCCCCAGACCTCGAATGCATGCGTGAGCATGAGGAGTTTCGCCTCGGAGTTTACGTGAGTGCGCTGAAAAGCCGGTGTTACCCATGTCCAGCCAATTTCGGTTTTCGTATTCGGCGGGTCGATGTTGCCGAAGCGTGAGCTTCCAATCACTCGCCCTGTCTCCTTATCGACCGTAACAAACGGCAGACTTGTTCCGCGATCGCTGTCATCCAAAGCGGCGCGCACATATTGAGACATACCTTCAGGTGAGTCCGCTCTCGTGTTCGTCCATTTCCACAGTTCCGAGAAAGCTCCCGCTTCGATGAGCCCGTCAAGGTGCTCGCGAGTCATCGGTTCGAGGCGGATTCGCTTTCCGTCGAGCGTTACTGGCGTCACTTCCATTCTATTTACGAAACCGTGTTGAGGGGAACCGTTGGATGCACGAGATGAAAACCCGTCGCGTTCTGATATGCGTTGGCAACAGCAAGCAGCTTCGCTTCCTCGAACAATCCTCCGAGAAACGTCAGCGACACCGGCGTGCCGTCGGCCCGAAATCCATTCGGAAGAATTACGGCCGGATGTCCCGTGAGATTAGTTGCGACGAGCTGTGACAGATTCGCGGCATTCGTCGGAGTTACGATCACGTCCACCGTCTTCATGAGCTCGTCCCACGCCGCAATTGCAGTGGTGCGCAATCGGTTCGCGTTGATGTAGTCAACCGCCGGAATGAAGCGCGACATTCGGAACGTGTTTGCCCAGTCGCCCTTCGTCTGCTGCACCAGCTCGCTGTCACGATTCGATCTCGTGAGGTCATCGAACGCTGCCGCCGCCTCGGCCGTGAGAATGATGCGCATGGGATCGTATGGAACGTCAGGCAGCTCAACTGGAATAAGATTGACGCCCATCCCTTTCAGGACTTCGAGCGTGCGATCGTCAAACACTTTGGTCCCGTGTTGCGTGCGCTTCGTGTCAGCCGGGTCCATCATCGGGAGATCGAACGCGCTTTTCACGTAGCCGATGCGGAGATGTTTCGGCAACACGGTCGCATCCCAGTGAAACGATGCAGGGATCGCCATGTTGTCCTTGTCGTCGGGACCGTAGATCGCGTCCAGGACGATCGCGCAATCCTCGGCACTCCTGCATAGCGGTCCGAGCTTGTCCATGCTCCACGACAGCGCCATCGCGCCCGTCTTCGGAACCCGTCCATACGTCGGACGCAATCCTGTTGTCCCGCAGACAGTCGATGGTGACGAAATAGAACCCAGGGTCTCGCTGCCGATCGCGAACGCGACAAGACCGGCAGCCGTCGCCGAAGCGGGTCCAGCCGACGATCCGCTCGAACCATTTTCGACTTTCCACGGATTTCGCGTTCGAGCGCCATACCAGACGTCGCCCTGCGCGAGCTCGCCGAGCGAAAGCTTGGCGACAAGAATCGCGCCGGCGGCATCGAGTCGCTGGACTACTGTGGCGTCTTCGTCGATCACCTGCTCCTTGTAAGGACCAGCGCCCCATGTGGTCTTGTAGCCCTTGACCGCGAGCAGATCCTTTGCTCCCCACGGAATTCCGTGAAGCGGTCCGCGATAATGACCCGCGGCTATCTCCGCGTCGGCTTTCTTCGCTTGCTCGCGCGCACGGTCTTCGGTCAGGGTGATGACGCAATGGAGAACCGGATCGTACCGTTTCAGTCGCTCGAGGTAGAGATCGGTGAGCTGCGTAGCCGTGATCTTTCGGCGACGCATCAAATCCGACAATTGATTCACGGTCATGAATGCAAGCGCATCCGGGTTTGCCGGCGCGGAGACTGTGACGCGCGATCTCACCATCGCGCGACGCGGGCCGTTTGGAATCTTCTTGCCCGCTGGAACCGGATTGAAAACGAGCGCGGGGCCGATCGAATTTGAAATTGCGATTTTGTGAAGCGCTTCTATTCTCGACTCCTGTTGCTTCAGCCCGTCGAGCATCATCGTCCGCTCGGCCTCATCGAACTTGAGACCGGCCATCTCTTCGGCCGCGGCGATGGTTGCTGTCGTCAGCTCAGTACCATCTGCTGTTTTTGCCCAGAGGATGCCGGGCATCAGCGTTGAGCCGAGACCGATGCCGGCAAAATAGGTCATGAACTTTCGGCGATCGTAGGCCGCAGGCATTTGTGTTCTCGCGTGAGGGAATGGACGCGAGAAAGATGAGACCAAAACCGACTAGTCGCTAACTACTGACCGCTTACCGCTTACGGCTGACTGCTGACTGGCCTTCGGATTGTACGAGGAAACGTTTCCGCCTTACCACGTGGCCGTCAGCGGTCAGCGGTCAGCGTCGTTATTGAACGCACTCCCCTTTCGGATCGGGCTTTGGCTGATCGACGACGAGCCGGTGATCGAGATTGCCGACGTGGGACGCGAGATCGGCAACGAGATTCGCGACGCGCGCCAGATGCGTGTAGTTGATGTACTGCGGCTCGTCGGAAATCTGGTGATAGTCCACGTGGCTTCCGGTACTCAGGAACACGATCGGGATTCCGTACCGCGCGTACTCGTAGTGATCGCTGCGACAGTAGTACTGTTCCGGATGTCCCTTTGCGTCGAAGGCATAGTCAAACATGAATCCGTGCCGGTCATCCGTGTTCACCTTCTCGACCAGGTCACCGAGCTCAGTTGAAAGCCGGCGCGATCCAATCAACTGTAGGTAGCCAGGGCTACCACCGGGAAGGTCGTTCGCTTCGCCGCGACCGATCATGTCGATGTTGAGCTGACCCACGATCGAATCACGCGGTACCGTGGGGTGATCCGTAAAGAATTCCGATCCGTAGAGATCGAGTTCCTCACCGGTGTGCCAGACGAACAACAACGAACGCTTCGGTCTCACGCGATCGTTGATGAACTTCTCGGCAATCTCCAGGAGGCCGATCGAACCCGATCCATCATCGTCAGCGCCGTTATAAACGGAATCGAGGCGCGCGGGACGAATCCTGTGAAGGCTGTCCACGTTCACGTGGATTGTCCCGCGCTCGGCATTGGTCAGACCGGTGCCCGGAAAATCTGACAGCTCATGGGTTCGCGCGACGTAAATGCGCTCGGCCATCTGGTTATAGGCGCGCAGTGAATCCGTATCGATCGTGCCCGAGCGACGTGTGCCGAGATGATCGTTGTGGGCGCCGAGTGCTACATATTCTTTTTTCAGCTTTGCATCGCTGCCGGGAATTATTCCGACCACATTTCGCGCCGGTGCATCGATCTTGTTGTAGTGAACGTCACCCGAAAGCGTCCTGCCGATTGTGCCCGGTCGTGCATTCTCGATCGGTACTCCAAGGAACGAAGCGACAGATAGGGCAGGCACGGCGAGTGTAAGTGGACGGCTGACCGAATCCACTTCTTCGTCACGCATCAGGGTGGCTACGCTCGTCATGACACGCGTCAGCTGCGGAATAGCGATCTGCGATGGGATGACGAGGAACCCCGCCGCGTCGGGATACCGGCGAGCGATTCCGGGGGTCGGACCAACTACGAGAACAATTTTTCCGACCGTCCTATCCGCGGCGATCAACGAAATCGAATCGGTCGTACTGCCGGCGAAGATCACCTGCGCGCCGTTCAACGATCGCGCGGCTCCGCCGACGCTAAGCGGATAGTAGTCGCGACCAGCGACGAGAGGTGTGTCACCGGCTGAGAGCCTCGAGGTGGTATCGAAGCTGACATTGTAGAGAGGAACAGCCTGAAAAAACGTGCCGTTGTCGCCGGCTGGAATGAGGCCGAGCCGACGCACTTCTCGCTCGATGTACGCTGTGCCCTTGAGACCACCTTCGGCGCCGGCCTTTCGTCCCAGCATCGAATCGTCGGCGAAAATGTAGAGCCGGGTCATTGCGTCCGCCGCGGTTATCGCGGGCTGAGTGGGCGGTCCTTTGTACTTGAGCGGCGATGCGGCTTGAGCGGAGAGGCTCGCTGACGCCGCGAGGGAAGCGAGGAGCAACGTTAAAAAGCGCATCGACAATTATTTGGGTGTGGGAGCGTGCCCTATTTCTGGGTCCGGCTGAAAGAGTCTACCCCGTCGAACTGCTGAAGTTTTTCGACGTGCATCCAAATATGCTCTTCGCCCACCTTGGTCAGGAGCGAAAGTATTTCGGCATTCGTAAGGTTGTCGTTACGGTCGTGTTTCATGAAGCGGCAGCGATACTGATCGACTAGCGTTATCTCGCGATCGTCGTCCACCGGAAATACAGTGTTGCCGCGGTTCCCGATCATTTGAAGGCCATAGGTCGATCCAGCGCAAAGCCCCGTCAGGGCCTCGCCGAGCTCGGCCGGTTGCAGAGAGCTCTCTAAGAACACATCCACGCCGGTCACTCGACGCGACTCAACCTTCACCGCCTGAACTTCTTTCCTGGGAGCCGGGAGCTTGACCGCGCGGAAGTCGCGCGCACCGGCGGTGTCTGAAACGCGGCCAAGGTTCGCGATGATGGCATCGGCGAATTCGTTAGTGCCCGTCGGTGTCGCCGTGCCGGCCATGTCGCCGCTCCGGATTCCGCTCTCGAGAGTAACGAGAACCGCTTGATCGATGTCCGATGCGGCGGCGCCTTCGCCGATGTGACGAAGCATCATCGCTGCGCTGAGGATAATCGCCGTGGGGTTCGCCATGTTCTTCCCGGCGATGTCAGGCGCAGAACCGTGAACGGCTTCGAAGATTGCCGCGTCGTTTCCGATGTTGGCCGAGGGAGCGAAGCCGAGTCCGCCGGTGAGGCCGGAAGTCAGGTCGCTGAGGATGTCGCCGTTCATGTTTGTCGTGACGATCACGTCGAACTGTTCCGGACGCATCGCGAGCTGATGGGCGCAGTTGTCGATGAGGATGTGCTTCGCTTCGATCTGCGGATAGCGCGGCGCGATTTCTTCGAACGTGTGCTGAAGCATTCCTTCGGTGAGCTTCATGATGTTCGCTTTGGTGGCGCAGTGAACGCGCTTGCGTCCTGCTGCGAGTGCGAACTCAAAGGCGAGCTCGACGATCTTCTCGCATCCGGTGCGTGAGATGATTTTGAGTGCCTGGGCGACGCCCGGCGTCTGCATGTACTCGATGCCCGTATACAGGTCTTCGACGTTTTCGCGGACGATGACGATGTCGAGATTCCGACCAGTGAATGGAGTCTTTACGCCAGGGATTTCGCGGACTGGCCTGATATTTCCGAAAGTCTCGAAGAGCGTGCGAAGGGTGACGTTAGCACTTTTGTCGCCGTGTCCGATGGGAGTCTCGAGAGGTCCCTTGAGGACGACCTTGGTCTGCTCGATCGACTCGATTGTCTCGCGCGGAACTCCGGACGCGATTCCCTTAGCGAAGCAAGTCGCGCCTGCCTGCTGAATGTCGGGTTCGATGCTGACGCCGGTTGCTTCTATGACTTTGAGGGCTGCAGCTATGACTTCGGGGCCGATTCCGTCGCCTGGAATGACCGTGATTTTGCGTGTGTGGAATAGCATGATCTCAACTTAAACGGGTCGCTGGAGCGGCCAAACCCGTCGCGTTGACCCTCATAGAGGGCAGGGTTAGTATGCTGAGAGCGGTTTCGCGGTGAAATTGGCTCGTTTGCGCGCGTAGCTCAGTTGGATAGAGCGTCGGCCTCCGGAGCCGAAGGTCGTGGGTTCGAGTCCCGCCGCGCGCATATCTTGCTAGAAAAAGAAGAAGTTTCCGCCGCTGCCTTCAAAGCGCGGGTTCACGACGTTGTTGAAGATCGAGCCGAAGGTGTAGGATAGGCCGACTCCTGCGAAGTACCTGTAGGAAGTCGAAAGCTGACGGCGCTGAAGAAGGATCTCCTCGTCCGTTGCACCCCCTTTACTCAGGTAAAGCTGATCGCGCACCAGGGAGAGACTCCCGAACAAATTCAAGCTGAAGCCCTTGAATAGTCGCGCGTTGACGCTGTTGAACAACACGAGCCGCCGCTTGCTGAAGTCATCGAGATAGTTTGCTCCTTCGATCGACCCACTCACGGAGCCCCATGGCTGTGTCGTACTGAGTGAAGCGACAAGACTCTGGTCGGGCCTCACCTCTGATGTCTTCTCAAAGATCGTTGTGTCGCGATACTGATACGAATTGATGCCAACGGAGTATTGAAGCGTCAGCTGCCTGCGAGTTGACTGCGAATAGGGGAAGAAATCGTACTCAACAGCGGGCGCGAACCGCAGCGAACGCTTCGTGTTGAGAAACGTTGACGACGAGACGGATGCTCTCTCGCCTGCAGACCAGTGCGTGGTGAGACTCTTCACAGCCAGCTGGCTCACCGAATAAGAGCGCGAGTAACTTGCGAATGACTGTCCCTCAGTGAAGGTGAATTTACTCTCGGAGTAGTTCACATTCACCGAGTTATTCAGCTTCCAGTCGCTGGTGACGCGGTTAGCAGACACAGAGCCCCCGATATTCGCAAAACGCTGAGAGCTTTCGCCGCTGAAATTTCCGTTTGCGCGTGTCTTGAACACCCAGTAATTCCACGGATCGTGCGTGGGAGGCATGGATTCCTTCGCCGACCCAGCCGGCGGCTGCGCAAACGAAATCTGAAGACGGTCCCCAGCCGGTGTGCGAGCCAGATATCTCACGAGGCCGAGCTTGAGAGTCTGAGCGATTCCCTTCCGGCGCTCATCCTCCGTGGAGGATTGCGGTGATACGTACGTCAGCGTGTCAGTGACGCCGGCAAAATTCCGCAGACCGATGAAGTTGAACGTGTGTTCTGTCCCGCCGCTTCCAGTCGACTGAGTGGTGACAAGCACATGGAGCGATGCGTCGCTCCTGTC
>JBDUEH010000013.1:0-14074 GCA_040002555.1 Gemmatimonadales bacterium
GCGCTTGCCGGCGTTCCACGCGACACAGGACGGGTAATCGGGACGCGATAAGCGGACAGACGCCAGAGAAAAATTGCGAGATTGGGAAGGTTGATACGCAATGAATCTCCGGTCGGCGGTCGTACATCGGCTACATAGGCGAACGAATCGAATGGTGTGCCGAGCAAGCTGAGCGTCGCCGGGTCGCGCACTGGTGCGGTGCCTCCGCGCGGCACTGTGAAACGCGTGACCGTCGTTAGCCCGTATGGCGGATCGCCTGCGGCATCGGGACGCTGATGATTGAGGTGCTGGTGCCACGCGAGATTCTCGCGCAGCTCCACACAGTGAACGCTCCACTGCGTGAGATCATGAACCAGCAGCTCGATTGCGCCGAGTGTGCCTTTGCGCCGCCGAATCGGGATGGTGTCAGCGACGTCGGCGCGTAAGGTCCACGCCGGGCCGCTCAGATGCGACGTGCCGAGCAGGTCGCCAATGTACGGAATGACCCAATCGTTGCACGTTTCGACGAACAGGTCGTCGTAGAGCGCTTCGATGTTTTCGTGTATCGCGCCAAACGCACGCTCAATCAACCCGAGATAGGCACGAAGCTGTCCGGGAAGCTCCTGCTCCTCGTCCTTTATGCGATAGATCTCGGGCAGTCGCTCGTAAAGCGGAACGCGCGGTGTGCTCATGCGCACGTCTCGGTGATAGCAGCGGCGGGAAGGAGCGCGAGATGCACGGCGTCGAGTGCGAGAACCTCTTCCGCGCCCGGAGCGACGACTTCAGCCCGCGGCCATGGAACCGCCGGCGCATCGAGCAATGATGGATCGCTACCCGAACCGAGCATGCCGAAACCCGTGACGGCGGTCCACACCACGCCGGGCACTTGTTGAATCACTCCTTCGATTCTGGTCGCGTACTCCGGCTCGGCAAAGTTCCTGGCCAGAAGTGAGAACAATCCAGGCGGCCTCTCATCATCGTCGTTCCCGGCATCGTGCATCAACGCATCGGCGATCGCGGCGAGCACCTTGTCTGCGCGCCAGCTCGGATCTAGTGTCACACTTGCTGCGAGATAAACCCAGCGCTGATATCCTTGAACCGCGATCACCGGAAATCGACGCGGCCCTCGGCAGCGATTCGCCGTGCTGACACTCTGCCGGACCGATTCGATCTCGGCGTCTCGGCCGCTCCGCATCAGCAGCGTGAGTACCACGGCTGGAATGTTGTCGACGACCGCCCATCGCGCTGACGCGAGTGCTACGCCGGCGATGGTCATGGTTTCCGTCTCGTAGTCACGGAGGCTAACCAGGCGACCGAGACTCTGCACACGTCCGGGTGCAGTCAACCGCGCGTGACCGCCGGTCTCCGCACTTGAACCCCCCGCAACAAGACCCGGCAATCGAACCTTGTCCAGTCGCTCGAGCTTTCCATCCGCCTGCGGCGTGGTGCTTTCCTTCAGTAATCCGTGAGCGTTGACACCTATGCGCCATGCAGCAACGACGTTGTTCAATCCTGATGGGAGACGCGCACCGGTCTGGCCATCGCCGAACTGCACCCAACTGTCACCGCTTGCGTCCTCGCGAACGATGTAGGCCGTTTCCTTATCCCCTCGCCCGAACAAGCTGGCGACACGCGTCCAGCGTCGCTCGCCCACCCAAATCTCCAGCTCGGGCGTTTCTGGAGGAGTCGCGCCAGCAACCGGCAGATAGGTAAGGGGCGCCTTCGGAATCTTGAACGTCTGAAAAGTCTCGCGCGCATCGCCGTTGCCCAGGATTGCATCTCGCTGCTTCTTTCCCTGAGTTGCCTCGACGACGTTGCCGAACACTTTCACACGTGGCATCGCCTCGTCGAAGTCGTCGCGCACGAATGGGTCCGGAATCCGGTCGAGCTTGATTGGCCACATCCATCGATGCACGGTGTCGCGCCCATCGAGGGGAAAATCATCCGGTTCGCTGTTCACCGAAACCGACTGAACGGTGCCGCCGTCGCCAGCAAGCAGAAGTGATCTCCCGGCGAGCGCGACGACTTCCTCGAGCGTGCCGTATGCCGACATGTTGGTGTCGGTGAATTGACCGGAAGGCCACAACGTTGGCGCGCGCAGCGTTAAGGCAGCCCCTTTCGTCTCGTGAAACAGCATCGTTCGGATGTCCACTGGAGAGAACGAAACGGAGAAGTTGTTGCGTACGATCGGATATTCCAGCGTGACAATCGTCGACGCACCGGTGAGATTACCCCACACCATCGTGCTCGTGCGAAGGGCGGCGATGCGCCTGGCGACTGTGATGTGCGTCACCCCGATTGGAAATGCCGAGTCCACTTCGCACACGAGGACGCCGCCCGAGGCGAGGTCGTTAACCTCGCGGTCGAGCGGCATGTCGTTTGGTGCGATAGATGAGTAGTAGCTCGTGTCGGCAGACGAATCGGAAGAAGCAATCTCGCGTGCAGTGCGCGTCGCGTCCTGCGTCACCAGATGGCTGGCGTTGTCAAACTTCGTAGTGAACGAGGGAGCCGCAGCGCCAAAGTGGCGAAAACTGCGTCCGAGCTTGTACGCGGTTACAGTGGTACCGCGTGTCTCGGTGAGCGCCCCTTCGAACGTGATAATTGTGCGATCGAGCACGCGCTCCACTTTTTCCACGACGAGGATCTCAGTCTTCTTGATGAGGGACTGAGTGAAACCGGTAATCGGCTCGTCGAACTGTCTGGAATCCGGCGCGAGAAGAATGCGATCGCCTGCTTCAATAGCGAGCGCTGCAATCGAGTCCGCATCCGTGGCGCCCCCTACTGCCTCGATCTCGAGCTGACGTCGGTCGACGCCGGCGGCGATACTCTGCTGAGCCTTTCGCGGACGATATAAATGAAAGGAGCTCAGATGGGGAAATGCGTTCAATTCGGCAGACGTCTGAAAATCATCGGGGGTAGCCGCCCCCGCGAGCTGCGCCGAGATCGGAAATCCGGCAGGCACTACAACCGGCTTGCTCCCGTTCAGCTCGAACGCAAAGCTACCGCGTCCTCCGAGACCAGGTGTGAGACGATAGCCAAGGAGTTTCACAAGGTCAGCGATGCTTTCTCGCCAACGCGCAGTGCGCAGGTACGCTTCGTTAGCGTAGAGCTCCTGATAGAACGTCAGGATGTCGCCCAGAATGGCGGCGCCTTCGAGCAGGGCGATTCCCGGATCGTCAGGCGTACGATGCGTCCAATGGAGCAGCGTTGGCTCGATGTTGAGACTGTGTAACAGCCAGTCTCGAATGTCTGTATAGGTCCCAATGCGGTAGTCGATGTGAGGCAACCCCGGCCGGTTGAAGAGCTGGACGGGGAATCGTTGCGGGAGCTCGCAGTCGTTGCGACAGTCTGGAGCTGTCATTGCCGCCCTCCTCGCACGTCGAAGTCAATCGAGCCAAGCTCCATCTGGTCGGGATCGTTCTGAACGAGCAGAATCTCGTTCGCCCTCAGCGCCATGATCGACGACGAAGCCGGCACGGTGCCATCCCATCGACGCATCGACACCGAGATGATGTGTTCGACACCGACGACGTTTTGTACGCGGCCGATGATCTCGCTCGCGTGCAGCTCCTGACCAAAGGTCCATTCGTCGGGATGGAAAAATCCGCGGCGGCCGTCAGGCGTGTAGCCGGTGGAGAATTCCTGAACGAGTACGCTCTTCACGTCTGCAGGCCAGTACTCCGGGCTTGCGCACGCGACGACCTCGATCACAAGCGGGACAAAACGTGGCGGCCGAATCTCGATGTCTTCTCCGATGAGTCGTACCGCTTCGAGCGCATCGGCAACACGTTGCCGCAGTGTGTCGCTGAGGTCTGTGCTTCCTTCCGGGTCGACGGTGACGCGCACCGTTCGCCAGCTTCCGGTCCACGCGTAACGCGCTGCCGCGCGTGACACGCCTGGAACTTCCTCTGTGCGGCGCACATAGTCGTCGAGCGTCACTGCGCGAAGCTGACGAAACCGATACGCTTCGGGAGCACGCCGGATGATCTGCTTGATTGGCTCTGGCTCCCGTCCAATCGTCGCGCCAGAGACGCCGGAACGCTCATTGCTTGACGCGTCGAACGGATTCCAGACCGTTGCGCCTATGAGCAACGGGTTGGCTCCGGCAGTAACTCCAACGATAGAATCCGCTCCGACATTTCCGTCGAGCGGATAGCCAACTTGATAAGTGCACTGCACGCTCGCTGCATTCGGAAGCGCGCGGCCGTTCGTGCCATTTCCGAAATGAATGGCACTCTGACCAAGCTCGTCGGTCTCGACAATGAAGCTGTCGCCTGTCTCGACGCCGTCATCGGAGTGGACAAGATCGATCCTTTCATCCCAGGGATCGACACCCGCAGCTGGCACAGTGACGGTCAATGCAATCGTGGATCTGGGCGGCATTTCACCGCCAGTGGGAGTGTCGGTGTAGGCGAGCGGCCCATCAGGTAACCGGCACGTGACGCTGAACGGCTCGCGCGGGCGATTGTTGCGGGCGAAGTGATACTGATTGGGCGCAACGATTGGCGTGCCGGGCTCGATGAATTCTATGTCATGCTGCGCGCCATGATGTACGCGCACCAGGTTCCCGTGAAAGAGCGCGATGTTTTCCACACGTCCGAAGGGCGGCGGACAGTTTACGACGAAGCAGTAGTTGAATCGCAGCGCGTCCTGCTTTCGCCACCTGACGCGCACCAGAAAGTCGCCGGTGAGTGGGTCGTTCAGCGTCTTGGCCGCTTCAGCTCCCGGAACGAGCTCGAGAAGCTGTCGCTTGCGGGGATCATGACCTGGTTCGCGACCGGTCGCGGGGTTGAGCCATTCCTGAATCAGGAGATGCGTTACCAATCCTTGCACGAAGATGTCGCGAACAGCATTGGCGTCGAACATGGTACCGCTCGCGATGCGGATGTCGGCGCTCGTGCTGCCGGCCGCGAGTGCGGGAATCGTATCGCTCCAGGTATACAGCCCGAAATGGTTGAGAAGCGCATCCACGCGCTGCGCGTCACGCGAGATGAAATGCTGCGCAGCAGGAAAGACTGGGTCGGGCCCCGTCCACGCGTCAACGCCTGCCGCAAGAATGCCCGCCGCCGGCGGTGCCAGCTCCAGGGCAAGCCACGTGCTCGCCTGATTCCCCTGGTGGATGTGATAATCCATCAGCCGCGCATGACGAGCCACCGACACTCGCTTTCGCGCAGTGCCAAGGTACGCCTCGTTCATCACGCGATCCTGAAAGTCGCTCAGCTCATCGGCCGCCGCGCTGAACAAGTCAATCAGCACCTGATCGAAGTCAGCTTCGCTGGTGGGGCGCCATCCCGGAACACGCTGACCCATCGCAACGATCAGAGTGTGTCGGAAAGAGTCGTAATCCTTCGCGAGGTAGTCTATGCCCGGTTGTGCTTCGGGAGCGGGTGACGGCTTCCAGTCGGGCGCGCAGTCGTTGGTGAAGCAGCCGGGACGGAACTTGAAGTTGAGCTCTGCGAACACAGGATCGATGTTCGCAAAGTCGACCTCGAGTAGGTACGTCGAATAGTCCCCGATCGGCTGGACGGTGAGAACGAGCACGTTCGCATCCGCTCCGGCAACAACACCGGTTACCTGTACCTGGCCAGCGCCCGAGCCCGCATGCATGCGATGTCCGCCGGCCACGGGAAAGATTGTGCGCATGTGCGCTGGAGTCGCCACAATATCAGCGAGAATCCCTGCGACCGAATTCGCGTTGATGAAATGCAGCTCGAGCAGTGCCTCGGTTGGTGCGTTGATGGGCTGCAACGTGACGAGCACGAAGTCGAGACCGTTCAGCGGCCCCAGGTTTCGCGCTCGCTCGGCGCGCGCAGACTGGTTGACTATGCCCGTCACATCACCCGCCGCTGCGCTGGAAGCGTACGCGACGCGCATCAGGACTGCCCGCGAGGCGATACTCCAGATCGACGGAGATCTGGCCGTCCTCGATGACTACCGACAACGACTGGACAGTCAGCCGTTGCGAGAGCCAGCGTGACAGCGCTTCCGTAAGTGCCGCCTTCGTAATTGCGGCAGTTGCATCGCTTGACCCCTCGAACACGAGACGCCGCAATCCGCCTCCGAGCTCCGGAATGAACGGCCGCTCGCCGAGATTAGTGAGAAGAAGCTGAACCAGCTCATCGCGAACATGATGGTCAACCGAATCGACGACAACGGCACGGCCATCCGTGCCGACACGAAACGGAAACGCGAGGTGTGCGCCGTCCGGCTGCGTGTTATGAACGGACGGCGTCAAACGGCGCTCGCGGATTGCTGCGTGGAGACGACGAGCGCGAGTCCTTGCGTCGCGCTCTCTGCGCTCATGCACTTCCCCATGCTCGCCTGTGTCAGCACCGCGACGCCGTTCACGTTGACCCGCTTTGCGCCGGCGCTCCACTCGATACGTACGCACGGCGAGTACTTGCTCCCTATCGTGAACGGACAACCAACCACCAGGTGCACGTCCGTCTCGAGCAGCATGGGGCTACGCGCCATTGAACGAACATTCGTCGTGGCCAGCACAGCTTGACCACCGTGAGGGCACTGGATCTGGCTGTCAGTGGTCAGAATTGAGCCGGCCATCAGCGTACCTCCAGGGCACCGTCGTTGATGGACACCGCGCTAGTCGTGATCTCGATCTTTCGAGACGAAAGCTTGATGGTGATCGTGCTCGAAGTGACGCTCACCTCGGCGCCTCCCGGGTGCGAGAGCTTGATCGATTGAGCCTCGTCGTCGAAAACCAGTTTGAGGCCTTTCGACGTCACGAGCGCGCGCTTCTGCACGCCGCCATCATCGGGCATCTCGTTATCACCCCACCAGCAGCCGCTCCAGATCGGAAGTGCGGGGTCGCCACACTCGAACTCGATCCACACACCGTCCCCTTTCTCCGGCAGCAGCACGAGGCCGTGAGAATCTCCAGCGAACGGCACGCATGGCATTGCCCATGGTGACTTCACTGAGTCGCCGTACACGGCCGGCACTGTTGCCCTGATTCGGCCCATGCGCTTGCCGTCTTCCGCTGTGCTGTCGTCTGGTTCTTCGACAAGACCGCGATACTTGCCGTAGAAGTGATTTTGGCTGTCACGTATTGAGTCGACGACGTGGCGCTCGAGCTCGGGGATCATGGTTGACTCCGCCATCAGAAAATCCCCGCGGGGATCGCGGTCGACTGCGCGTTCGCGCCCGCCGAGCGTGCGTTCCGCATGAGTTGAAAGGTTTGGGTGTACAGCGATCGCCCGAGCGAGTGCGTCACCTGCCGGATCGCATAGTCGCCACTTTGGCGGCCGTCCACTCCGCGTACTGTGACTACGCGGTATGGCGTGAGCACACCGCCGTAGCAGTCACTCATGACTTCCCCACCGGCGGTGACGGCAAAGCTCGCGCGCTCAGCTTCGGCAGCAACGCGCTGCTTCGCATCGAACGCCCCGTGACCGGGCGAAAGCACTCGCCGGCCGGCTTTTGCACCGCTCACAAGCGGCGGATCGCTGCCGAGAAGCGTGACATCACCCAACCCGGCCTCGGCCGATGCTGTCTTCTTTGAAAAGACGTCGAGCGAGTAGGCAACTGCGGTCACCGGACGCTCGTTGTCGTTCGCCGAGTCCCACCGAGCCAGGTTGCGGTCGGCACCGAGAAGTACGAGATCCGGAATACCATCGCCGCGAGTGGCCAGCTTGCGAAAAACACCGACGCTGGTGCCCGGCGAATCTCCCGGACGGACGTACGCGTGCATTCCGTTCCGTTTCGCCAGCCTCATCAGCATCTCTATCGCTGTGCCGCGCTGTACGGCTACGGTTGTCGCGGCGCTCCCCGCACCAGTTGTCTGCTCGATATCCGTCGACGTGATCTGCGAAACACTTTGGAACAACTGCCGTGCGACTTCGTGATCGAGCATGTCGTCGAAACGCTTTTGTTCGTCCTCGCGAGCGAGCCACACACTGTCATCGTGGACCACCAGCGTCGCTTTGCTTTGTCCCGGCTCGGGACTCATGAGCATGTCTATGCGCACGACCGGTCCGTCGATGAGCGGAGTCCACGCGCCACTGCCGACCTTGATCTCCACACGTACGCGTCGTGCGCGCGTGAGGACGGGACTGCTCTCCGCAGACCAGGTTCCTTTGTCGCTGGTTCGCACAGGGACGACGAGCTGCGCCTCGGATGACATGTCCATTTCCTGCTCGACAGTAATTTCTTCGACCGAATCGAGATCGTCACGCGACGCGGCATTGTTGTCGAGATAAAGACGAAAGAGCGTGGCCGGCATCAGCGTGATGGCACGGAGATGATTCGTCCGACAACCCGCACCAGCTCCGGCGCCTCGAGATCAGTGTTGGCGTCGGCGATATGCCAGAACATTGTGCCGTCCTGAAAATTTCGTTGCGCCATGACATCAAGGCGGCTCCCTCCCTCCACCATCACTGGATCGCCTTCGACTATCGGCAAACGACGCAGTCTTATGGCGACCACGGTGCGGCCGTCAATCGTCTTCGTCACCACCTGCGGAACTCGTGCGTATCTCGAATTCTCGAGGAACATCGATATCCTCCTTAGAACGGGATCAAGTCGACAGCGAGGGGCATCACGTTGGCCAGATTCGCTACTGCCTGCGCTTCCTTCGCCGCCGACGTAAACTTCGAAGCGCCTTTCGCAACAACGTCATCAGAGCAGCGTGACGGCTCGACCACAGCCAGTCCAATCGACACTTCGGCCTCAACCGGATTCAGAAGCGCGTCGTACTGCTGCTCCGTAATCGTCATCGATTCGATTATCACGGGCAGGATCCGCGTGAGCCCCCAGATGAAGAGGAGACGCGGATACTGTTCGCGCGGTATCGGCTGAGTGGCCCGCGTTCCCCCCGCCGATCCAACCGCGCTGCCAACCGCATCGACGGGTGCGCTGCTGAACAAGCCGCCAATGATGTTGGTGGGATGCACCATCTGTTCGAGCGCAGCGAGTTGCGGGCCCACTCCCGACGCCCGTGCGAGAATATTGTTGCGCCCGAGTTGATCGGCAGCGCTGAACAGTGCGCGGATCGTCAGGCGTTCGACCGGCACTTCACCGGCCTGGCTTGTCTCTCTAGCTGTAGCGCCCGTAGGACGCGGCGGGATGGAAATAGTCCGCGTCAGCGATTCGGGATTGAATTGAAAGATGACGATGTTCGGCAGCGGGCCGAAGAAGTCGCTTCCGTACTCTACCAGTGCGCCGCGGAGTACATAGGTCATGATGCGTCGTTCCGATCTCGACCGCGAAGTCGCTGGCCAAGCGCGCGCGCAACGGCCGCGGCCATTACATCGGCGGTCGCTGTTGGCGCTACGCGAACCGAGAGCGCGGGCACATTGGCCGCGTCGCCGCGGGCACCCTCGCTGAGCATCGATGCAACGTGAGCTGGAAGCGCAGCAGCCAGGTCGGTCGCCACGTCGCGACCAGCCCCTGGCTCGGAATTCCGCTCACGAATTCGAATGCGGATCAGTCGAACTGTTACGTCACGCATGGGACAGATGCTCCACCATCGAGGCGTGCGGCCCAAATTGCTCCAGAGTCACCGAGCGGCCGAGCTTGTCGTATTCGCGTCGCACAGCAATGACGACCTTCTCCATCGTCAACCGCGGGGGCTCGTGCGGGTGGCCATCGGCGCTTTGAAGGCAGGCGTTGAAAATGATCGAGCGAATATGGCCGCCAGCCAGCGGGAACTGCCGGGCGAGGAAATCGATGTCGACATCAGACGCGTCGACTGCAGAGGGAATCATCGTCGTCCACAGCATGCGACGCTCGCGCGCGTCAGGCATTGGGAATTCCACGATATATCGCAATCTCCGAAGGAACGCCTCGTCGATGTCTTTGCGCCGGTTCGTGGCAAGAATCCCCAGTCCCTTGAAGCGTTCCATACGTTCCAGGAGATAGCTGATCTCAACGTTCGCGTATCGATCGTGCGCGTCGCGGACTTCAGTGCGGCGTCCGAACAATGCGTCGCACTCGTCGAAGAAGAGAATGGCATCGGCCGAGTCGGCGGCATCGAACAACCGCTTCAGATTCTTTTCAGTCTCGCCGACGTACTTATTAACCACCTGCGACAGGTCGATGCGGTACATAGGCATTTCAAGCGATGCCGCGAGAACTTCGGCGGCCATCGTCTTCCCGGTTCCCGGTGGACCCGCGAAGAGAACGGCAATGCCGCTCTCGCTCCATGCTCGCGCAGTTCCCCAGCCATAATGCACTTTCGTTAGAGCACGCATCGCACCTGCGACTTCGTCGAATTGCGCTCGCTGGAGTGGCGGAAGAACGAGTTCTTCGTCGCGAAATCGTGGAGTCACTGCTTGCGCGAGCTGACCCATATCCAACGGGATTTCGGCGCGGCATGCCGCGAAAAGGCGTGACGGTGTCAGTCGCGCGCGGTCAGCGCAAAGCGCGCCGGCGATCGTGACAATCGTGTCGCTTTCGTAGCGGAACCGGCGTGCGCATTCGTCTATTGCGTCACCCAGCGCAATACCGCGACGTCCGAGGGCGACGCGCCAGACTGAAACGCGCTCCTCATGATCAAGTCCCGAAACCGGCAGCACCGGTTGCAGACAATCGCGTGGCAGCGCCGCAATCCCGGCCCCATCAGTCACTGGCACGTAAACAATGATCGGGACATCTCGAAGCGCGTATACTAAAGTATGCGTCGACTGGTGCTCGTCCGACCCGGCGGCGCCGGTATCGTTTAGCAGCAGATCGTACCCGCTGAGCCACGCCAGTGCGGCCAGGGATCTGAGATATTGGACGGCATCTGTCGACAACGCGCCGACAGCAACACGACAGACACGGCGTCCCAAGGCCCGCGACACCTGAGCAACGGCGCGTCCATACGCTGCGTTGCGTGCTCCCTGAACCGGCACAACCCGCAGCCGCCTTTCGTCGCCGGCACCCAGGCGCGTGACGACCGGACCAAGAAGTTCGGCAAGGCTGTCTGCCTCCACTTTAGATCCAGGCGCGTCGAGCGGCACGAGCACGTCGGGTAACGCCACTTCGGAAAAGAGGAGCGCGCGCGCGATGAGTGGCGAAGTTATGAGCGGCGTCCCCCACTCGATTGTCGCCTCGCCCGGCGAGACGGCGGATGGTGCCTGGAGCAACGCATGGCGCCAGAGTACATGACGTGGGTCGGCCAACGCTCCTACAGCGAATGGCTCATCCCACAGACGCTGCGCCAGACCGAGCGTCGGCGTCGTTCGGGTGGCGTCGTCGAGACACGCCGAAATCACGGGGCCCGTCGCCCCGTCTATCGTCGCGCTCACAGCCAGAGCCAGCGCAAACGCGTCGGCACTGGTAAGCGACAGCTGCTGCACGACCCATCCGAAGGATCCACGCTCCGCCACAGTATCCAACGGCGGGGACATTTCAATTTGTTCGGTGAGAAATCGCGCCGTTGTGTCAGTCCGAAAAAATTCTCGCTTTGCGTCGGCATACCGCACCAGATCGAGGCTTACCATCAACGGATTGTCTGGCGGCGGCAACGCGCCGGCATGTACTGGAGAGTCGTCACGTAGATGCCATCGCCAACAGATTTCGCGACGGAGCCGAAGACTGGCCTGGAGCAGCCAGTATTTTGCTGTCTCATCGCCGGTGTTGAGCCCGGGACTGAACGCAACAGCGACCCTCGCGCTCACAGTGACCAGCTCACGACTGGACTGTCCGGTGCCTGCACACCGTTCACTCGCAGAATGACGCGATAGTCCCCGCGCGGCAGTGCGCGCTCCGTAGATATCTGCAGCTGAAGCGTGGTCTGGAACGGAGGACCAGGCAACATTACGAAATCATCGAACATGGCGACCACTCGGCTTCCGTCGTGGAAGGCGAGGTAGATCTCGTCGTCTGCGGTTCCTAACAACACCCCTGCGAGATCTAGATTGCCGAACACTGGCGATTCAGGATCGGCGGGCACCTTTCGGACGAGGCTATTCGGAACCGCCGTGTCCAATCGCGGTTGCAGTCCGCCGATCACCGGGTTGCTGGTCCGCCTTCGGCCACCGGGCAGCGTTTGCACAACAGTAATGAGATGGCTCCCCGCCGACAGCGTCGTCCCGTCAGCGAGTGAGTTGCTCACCGCGAACGTAAGGCGGTCGGGCCGCTGGGAAGTTGCTCCCAGCTCCGCGACGCCGAGTTGCACCGTCAGGCTCGCAGCGTCGAGGCTTGTGCCATTCAGCGTCACAGTGTTGCCGAGAGAGAACGAGATCGGATCGACTGCGTCGAGAGTCGGGCCGAGCGCGGGCAGCGCCAGCACCTTTACGCCGCGCCGTCCGATAACCGTTGCCGGCGCTGTTGTATAATCGATCCCCACGAGCTGAGAGTAAGTCGGCACCTCTTCCGGAGCGACAAGCACTGGTCGCACCTGGAATGCGGCAGAGCAACGATATTTTTGTTCGCTGCCTTGCATTAGTCGCGCGAGAAGATCCGAGGTCGCAGAGTCGAAGGTGAGTTTTAGACGGTCGGGGTTGTCGTCAAGCGCCGCGATTGTCGCCGGCGACAACGTCGTCAACGACAGGAAGTTGAGCGCGTTTAGCACTCGTATCCCTTCACCGAGCAACTCGTGCGCGCGTATCGAGTCGCTTTCTCCGTTTGCATCGAACGCAGTTATCAGATAGCGCAACACCAGCCATAACGGTGCGTCCTGCCCTTCGTCCAGCGGGTGATTCCGGAGGAATTCGTCGAGATGTATCTCGTACAGGAAGAGGTTCAACCGGCGGCGAACCACGTTGTTTGGTTCCGGCTCAGGACGTCCAACGGTCACGTCATCGATAGTGCCCGTCAGCGTCGTGAGTAACCGGTCGTGCAAAAGCTGTGACACGGCGCCGATCGCACGCCCCGAATTGACAAGAGCCATATCGTCGCTGGCTCAGCTTCGGAGATGGTGGCGCGCGAGACGGCGCGACATCGATGTCGCATCCGCGGGCTGGGCGCCCGCCGGTCTCGGTGTCGACGCGGCTATTGGCGCGGAGGGCGGTCCCTCCACGATGACCTCAATTGTGCCGATGGTCAGATGCAGATCCTGAGTGAGCCGGTCCGGGAACACGGGGTCAGGTAGATGCACAACAGCATCGCCTGCACCCGCGCGACGTTTTGCGTTGATCTCGCGCGCATCGAATTCGACGGGCGCGTTTACATCTTCGGACGATGGTGTTGTCGACACCCATGCGCGCGCGTCGGCCAAAGCGCGATTGAACTCGCCCTCTCGCGCACCCACACTACGGCCTCGATCGAGTAACGATCCCACGGAATTGATTTCCCTTCTTTCTTCGCTGTTGTCGCCGGCGTTCGCCGTCTCGATTTGTTGACGAGCCGGCGCATCAACTCCCAACGGATGCACTGAAGTGAGGTCGAGTGACTTCGTCGCCCGCGCACCGGCTTTTTTTTCAGGCCATGCGTTGGCGGCGTCAGTGGTCGGTAGTGAGCCGCGTGACGACGATGCATTGGATTCGGCCGATGCTGGCGTAATTACCGAGTGCGTCGTCGAAGCCGCAGCTGATACGCCTTGCATGTTGACGTTTTCGCTGGAGCGCGCCGGTGCGTCGAAGCGCTGGATGTCGCCCTCTCCCCCTCCTCGCGCGACAATCCGTTCCTGGTCCACCTCCCGGATGAGTGGCTCGCTGTGCTCGCCTCCGGCGAACGACGATCCGCCGCCGGCAACTGGAGAGAGCGACACCGGCAATCCTGCAGGTTCCGCGGAGCCGCTTGCGCCAATCGTCGCTCCCGACTGCCGAAGCAATTGCGTGAAGTATCTCACGGGCGAACTCTGTCTTCGCGCTCCACAAGCGCGAGGTATTGCTTCCGCCGCCAAGGCGCTATTGCGAACACCTCCGCCTCGCTCCAGTGATAGTTGGTCGCGAGAGTATGCACGGTTTCGATCATTGCAACCTGCGCGTGACGGAGCCACTCCATTGCAAACGCCGCCAAGTCGACGTCGAACTCGGCAGACGCACCACAATACGGGCATTCCGAGCTGACCGTGAACTGCACGAGTGGATCATGTTCAGCAAGCGCACTCTCCATCGCATCCAGCACTTCAGCACTAAGTGGCGTGTCGCTCTCTAGTGCATCCAGTAGAAGCGATGAAGCAACAGCGCGCCGCGCCTCGACGAGACTGCTG
>JBDUEH010000014.1:0-13868 GCA_040002555.1 Gemmatimonadales bacterium
GGGATGACAGATCGGTCTCGAGTCCGCCGAGAGTTTTTCTCGTGAGAAGATGGAGCCGCACCGCAATGAGTGGTCCCGCAGCTTCGTCGAGCAAACGATGCGGCTTCGCAACGCGAATGAGCTTATCGCCCAGGTAGCTCCGCGCACCGCGAAGGGCTGTTATCTGAAGGTCCTTCGTGAATGGATTGTCCATCTCCCTATCGCGCGCGATCACCTCTCTCTCGACTCGATCAACATCGAGGAGCGGCTCGTCCGTCAACGCGTTCATCTTCCTTATCAGCTCTCGCAAATCTTTCTCGACGATGAAATCGGCTCCTCTCGTCTTGAATGCCTCGACCGGCGCCGGCGCGCCACCGCGCGCTCGACCGAGCACCTTTCGTACGCTCTTGCCAGTTAGATCCGGG
The DNA here is from genome assembly GCA_040002555.1 of Gemmatimonadales bacterium. GTDB lineage: Bacteria > Gemmatimonadota > Gemmatimonadetes > Gemmatimonadales > Gemmatimonadaceae > UBA4720. Next base: position 405 of record JBDUEH010000014.1, read on the forward strand.
TTCTGCTCCGAACCGGACAGCGCGAACTCCTTCTCGATGATTCGCTGGGTGAGGATGAACCACGTGTGCTCGTGCCCGGTCTTCATGATGTGCGCGAGCGTGCCGAGCGTGTCGAAGCCGGGAAAGAGAGGCACGGGCAGACGGTTGCCAAGCGCATCGAGCCAGAGCGATGACGGGCCGGGAAGAATTCTTATTCCGTGATTGGGCCAGATGGGATTCCAGTTCTGAATTCCTTCCACGTAATGCCACATTCGATCGCGATTGACGATACGACCGCCGGCGCGCTCGGTGATCTCGAGCATGCGACCGTCAACATGCTGCGGAACGCCCGACAACATTTTCTTGGGCGGCAATCCCAGGCGCGCAGGCCAGTTTTGTCGAACAAGGTCGGGATTTCCGCCAATTCCGCCTGACGTAACAATGATCGCGTGCGCGTGAATCTCGAACTCACTAGTGGTGACTCTCGAGCTACTGACCCCCCGTTCGACGTCGCTCACCTCGAGCACTTCGCCGCGAACACCGTCCACGACACCTGACGTAATTGTCAGCTCGCTCACCCGATGTCTGAACCGGAACGTCACATGGCCACTCGATTCCGCTTCCTTCAATCGGCGAATGAAGGGATCGATGATTCCGGGACCTGTTCCCCACGTGACGTGAAATCGCGGGACGGAATTGCCTGGTCCAGTAGCGCCATATCCGCCACGCTCCGCCCACCCGACGACCGGGAAAAAGCGGACACCCTTTTCGTGGAGCCAGGATCGTTTCTCCCCAGCCGCAAACTCCACATATGCCTCCGCCCACTTCTTCGGCCAGGCGTCATCATCGCGGTCGAATCCCGCGGTTCCCAGCCAATCCTGCCATGCCAGGTCGTGCGAGTCGCGAATCCTCATGCGCCGCTGCTCGGGAGAATTGACGAGAAAAAGACCACCGAACGACCAGAATGCCTGTCCGCCAAGGCTTTGCGGTGGCTCTTGCTCGAGAATGGTCACGCGCTTACCTGCTTCGACGAGCTCGACCGCAGCGACCAGACCGGCGAGACCGGCTCCGACTACAATCGCGTCAGTTCCGGTCGATGAATGAGACGGTAGCATGGCGGAAAATGCCGGGTGCAAGGCGTGTTCGCCATTCCAGAGGTAGCAGATTTGCCGTTGTTTGCCGATTTTCGTGGAAGTGCGTCACACCATTCCGAATCCAATGCATACGACATTGTCCCAACTCGCTCAACGTTTCGTAAGCACCAGTCTTGTCATCGCTGGCATCGGCTGTGCGCCGAAGGTCTCCAGCACGCCATTGCCCGCTGTTGCGGCCGTCGCTCAGCTCGACGCGACTGAGACGACAATCTCGCAGGCCGTCGATCCCGCAAGCGCCGAGGGTCTCGCGCTGCTCGAGCGATTGGTGAACATCAACAGCGGGACGATGAACTTCGCAGGCGTTCGCGAGGTCGGCGGAATTCTGCGAGCCGAGCTGGACACGCTGGGTTTTGAAACGCGTTGGGTAGAGGGCGCTGCCTTCGGAAGGGCGGGTCATCTCGTGGCCGAGCGAACGGGCACTGGTCCTCGGCTGCTGTTGATTGGGCACCTCGATACCGTTTTCGAGCCGTCGAATCATTTTCAGCGTTACGAAAAGCTGAGTGACACCACCGCTCGTGGTCCTGGCGTAATCGATATGAAGGGCGGCGACGTGATAATGTTGCAGGCGTTCAAGGCACTTGCGGCCGCTGGTGTCCTCGACAAGATGAGCATCACCGCTGTTTTCTCGGGAGATGAAGAATCCGCGGGCAATCCTGTATCTCTGGCCCGCGCTGATCTCGTCGCAGCAGCGAAGAAATCACAGTACGCGATCGGTTTCGAGGATGGTTCGGGAGATCCACGTACTGCGGTTGTCTCACGTCGCGGGGCTGGATCGTGGACCGTTACGTCCACCGGAATTCCTGCGCACTCATCCCAGATATTCCGCAGCGACATCGGCGATGGGGCAATCTTCGAGTCCGCTCGCGTGCTTCAGGAGTTCAGAACCCAGCTAAGCACTCAGCAATACCTCACGTTCAATCCCGGATACGCGATTGGTGGCACCGACGTTTCCGCAGATCCCAACCAGAGCGGAGGACAAGCGCTCGGCAAAACCAACGTCGTGTCGAAGCTGATGATCGTGAAGGGCGACATGCGCACTCTCTCGCCCGAGCAGCTCGCGAGCACAAAGGCAACGATGCAGGCCATTGTTTCCCATTCACTGCCGCACACCACTTCGTCGATAGTGTTCGATGACGGGTATCCGCCACTCGCTCCAACTGACGGAAACCGGCGACTGCTCTCGATTTATGATGGTGTGAGCCGGGCGCTTGGATATGGAAGCGTCGTCGCGGTCGATCCGATGAGAGCTGGCGCTGCCGATGTGTCGTTCGCCGCACCCTACATACCATCGGCAATGGATGCGCTTGGCCTCGCCGGCTGGGACGATCACACCGACAAGGAAACCGCTGACATCAGGATGTTCGCGCCTCTCACGAAGCGCGCGGCGGTATTCCTCTACCGGCTCAGCAGGACGTCACCGTAGCAGCGCGCCTTGAGCGTCGGTTTTCTTTGTCTTGATCTCCGCCACTAGCGCCTTCCCGCTTCGAGGGTTTCTTCGAGCAAGCGTCTTTTGTCCCGGCTCAGCGGTGCACGAGCTCCCGATGCGAGCCGAACACTGAATGCATACGGCGAGTCAGCGCGGATTTCCCGGATAGCCGAGACCCGTACGATGGCCGATCTGTGAATTCTCATGAAAACTGCTGGGTCGAGCAAGTTCTCGAGAACATGCAGTCGTTCGCGCAACAACCGCTCTCGCGGAACGGCGTGGACCCGCGCGTAGTAGGTATCCCCCTCTATCCATTCGACGTCGTCGATGGGGATAACGATCTGGGTTCCACGCTCGGGAATGACGAACTGCTGCAAATACTGGCTGCCTTTCGAGACTCGAGCCAGCGGAGAATGTTCGAGCGCCTCGCGTGCCGCGCGTCTCTCATTCACTCGTGATATGGCCCGGTCGATTGCCGCTTTCAGTCGCGCGTCTGGCACCGGCTTCACCACATAGTCCAGCGCTTCCGCGTCGAACGCCCTCAGGGCGTGCTCGGCGTATGCCGTCACGAAAATCACTGCAGGCGGCGTTTCTTCAGGCTCCAGCCTTTCAAGAACAGCGAACCCGTCAACCTCCGGCATCGCAATGTCGAGCAGCAGTATGTCAGGTTCGACTTCGCGGACGCGATCGATGGCAACCATCCCATTCTCACAAACGGCCACGACCTCCAATACGTGTGAGTTGCCATCCGATCCAATTCGGTTGATTGCTGCCACAAGACCTTGGCGGGCCAGTGGCTCGTCGTCAACAATGGCAACTCGATACGCGTTGGTCTGCTCGCTCACTTCGACTGTGCGTTCTTTCCGGTAAGTGGAATACGAATTACGCTGATTGCACCTCCGCCATCACGTTGCGCAAGTGTGACCGACGAGGCAGTGCCGAACATTGTTTCCAGTCGGCCACGTGTGTTGCCGAGGCCTATTTTCTCGGAGCTTCGATCGGCCGAGATTCCCTGACCATCGTCCTCCACCTTCAGCACCAGCGTGTCGGCCTCCCGAATTGCGCTGACGGTGACGCTGCCACCCGCGATCGCCGCGCCAATTCCATGCTCTACGGCGTTCTCGACAAGCGGTTGAAGTATCAGTGGGGGTACGAGCAGTTGATCGACTTCGCCAAAATGGGCAATCGAGAAGCGCATCCTGTCGCCGAATCTGATCTGTTGAATCTCCAGATAACGCTGCACGAATTCGAGCTCGACGCCGAGCGGTACGAGCGAGCGTTTCTCATCGAGAACGTATCGGAGCATCGTGCTCAGCTGCTCGAGCGTGGCGACAACCCTCGTTTGATCTCCTGAGCTCGCCAACACGACGGCCGAGTTCAATGCGTTGTAGAGAAAATGCGGATTGAGCTGTGCTCGCAGTGATTCCAGTTTCGCTTCGGTGGCTTCCTTGGTGAGTGCTGCCTCGCGAGTTACGCGCTCTTTCGCGAACCGCGCCGCATCCGACGAGAAAGCGATTCCGAGTACCGCCGAGTAAACGAGTGCGTCGAGTGGAGCGTAGACGCGGACTGCTGCAATGAATGCATCGCTGAGCCCGCCAGGACCGAACGACAGGTGGAGCGCTGAATTCAGCAACACTAGCGCTACAGCGTGGACTACGACGAGGCCAGCGAGCACTCCGACGTGCATCACCGCTTCCATCAGAGCGACACCGCCATGATGTGGCGTGTCCGGCCTGAGTGCGGCGCGGACACGAACGATCGACGGTGTCAGCGCGATCCAGCCGACGTAGCTGGAGATCTGCCAGACGAGAGCGACAAACAGCGGAGCCCGCGTTCCGGTGCCGGTCACTGCATCGGTGACGAGAGGCAATCCAAACATCGCTACCGCTGTCAGTGTGAGAGCCAGAAGTACTCTTACACCGACATGTCGCCGATACCAGGGGTCTGAAAAATCATTGTCTGGGCCCACTTCTGTCTCGAATGCCGAACCGGCGAGATTCAGCAGAGTTCCCGCAATCCTGCCCCCAAGCGCACCAAGAATGCCGGGAATGACTGCAAGCGCCGTCCCCGCCGATAGAGTGCCAGGATCCACAATCGCATGGACGAGGGGAATACCGATTCCCGCTGCAATTCCGAGAAGGACGAACGACGCCTGACCGGGAAGCGCCGACGCGAAACCGACGAGCATCACCATCAGGACGGAGCCCTGTACTTCGGTCGCTGACAGATCGAGCCAGCCGACGACGGAGCCGAGAACGAGTGCGACGGCGATCCACGGTGCGGACGAAGTGAGTGAGCCTGCTGATGTTCGTGTATTGTTCATGAGACGCACGCTATGCTGGACTACAGAAAAACGCAGCACATTTGCTATCGAAACGCTCAATGGAGCAACGAATTGCATCAAACAGGCTCAACCCTGCGGTCACTCTCATTCAGATCTCTTCTTGTTCTGATTTCTTCTGCCGTCACCGGTTGCGAGCCGTCGTTCGCGCGTGAGTCGCCCAGCGCCGAGTCAGTAGTTCCGGGAATCACCGTCCTGCTGAATGACTCGTTGCATCTGATCACCGGCAAAAGGGTGGGTCTCATCACCAATCATACGGCTCGCGATGCGAATGGAACGAGCAGCATCGACCTCTTGTCGAAGGCGCGAGGTGTGCGTCTGACCGCGCTGTTTGCGCCCGAGCACGGGATTCGAGGCGAGGCGGAAGGCGGCGCAAGGATCGCTACAGACCTTGACGCTCGAACCGGCGTTCCGATTTACTCGCTCTACGGAGACACGAGAGTACCGACCGCGAAAATGCTCGAGAACGTCGATGTCCTCGTTTACGACATCCAGGATGTCGGCGCCCGCATGTACACGTACGTCTGGACGATGACTCTTGCGGCCGAGACGGCGAAAAAGGCCCGAAAGATGTTCATTGTTGCGGATCGGCCAAATCCAATTCGCTCAGATGTCGCCGAAGGCGGCCTGATCGACAAGCGGTACCGATCGTTCACCGGGCTGCACAATGTGCCGCTGCGCTATGGACTTACTGTCGGGGAGCTTGCCCGCTATCTGATGGCAACGGCCCAGATCGATGCTGATGTAATCGTCGCGCCAATGAAGAATTATCGACGCTCGATGTGGTGGGATGACACCGGCCTGGCCTGGGTCAAGCCGTCGCCGAACATTCGCACCGTGGATGCAGCTATCCTGTATCCGGGGATGTCGTTTTTTGAGGCGACGAATGTGAGCGAAGGCAGAGGAACAGAGTTGCCATTTCGAGTCGTCGGGGCACGATGGTTGAGCGATGCTCCGTCGATTGCGACGGCGATGAACGCGAAACACTTGCCCGGCGTGACATTTAACGCAACGTCAGAAAAGGTTGGACGCGGTGAGAAATTCGGCGGCGAGAAAATTCCGATGGTGAGGCTGACGATTACCGATCGCAACACGATTCGATCGTCGGTGATTGCAGCGCATCTTCTGCGGGAGATCTATGTGCGGCACCCGAAGCAGTTCAAGTGGCAGCCGGGACAAGGAATTGAAGAGTTGTCCGGTACGAAGCAATTGAGAATGACGGTCGAGAATGGCCGAATCGAGAATTTGCTGAATCGGTGGGGCCATGAATCCGAAGCCTTTCTCCGGAGCGCGTCGAAAATTCGACTGTACCAGTGAGATGAACTATCGATCTCTCTATCGCGGTGATCCGGGTTGTGGCGGACCCGCCGTAATGGAGAGGATTGCTCGCTCGACTTGCCGTTGATTCAAGGAAAGTATCACGCCGGCGAGATTCGCTGATCGAACCAGAACTGGCGGTATGTCGCCCCATTGAGTCAGCGTACCTCGCGGACCAACGACAACCGTGTCGAGCTTCGCGATATCCTTCATCAGCGACACGGAATCGGAGTAGAGAAAGACTTCGAGCCGCGTTTGTCCGAGCGAATACACGGTTGGCTTGATTGAAAAGCCTGCGCGACTCACTGCAACCGAATCGACTTTCCTCACGACGAAGCCCGACTGCTTCATTCGGCGCTCAATGCTGCAAAGTGCCCATTTGCCGTCGTGAGGACACGGTTCTGCCGCGGGAGTTTCAGTTACCGCGCTCGTCGAGGTACGCCGTGGGCTCGCCGATATTGCAGCGACGGTGTCGGCCGCTGAAGAACGAGGCGACGAATTACAGCCTGCCGCGATCGCAACACATGCCGCCGCCGCGGCCAATTTGATTTTCATCTTCGACTACTGGCTCGCCTTGATTTCCATCGGAACAACGGTATTCCCCCAATGAATCGCAAGAACCGCAGAGTCGCCATCGACCATCGGGAAGTAGTAAGCCAGCGACTCGATGCGATCGCCCGAGTGAGACTTCACCCGCACACGAAGTATGTCCTTTCCTTCAGTGTACTTCAGGTGAAACGCGGGAGTGACTGAGCTGAACACCACTGTCCATATTTCCTTGTCAGGAATGGCCCAAATACTATACCGGCCCGCCGGGAGCTTCGACCCGGCGATCTGCAAATCCTTCGTCGTCCAGAACACCGTCGCACTATCCGCACTCGGCGACCACAGTTTTCCGTAGGGAACGAGTTCTCCAAACAACTCCCGGCCCCGAGCGACCGGCCGGCGATACACAATCTCCACGCGAGCCGTGCCGATCATCTGGGAAACAGTCGCAAGCTGACTCTTTCTGATTGACTGACCATTGCAAAGAGCCGGAATGGAAAACGCCAGCGTCGAGACAAGAAGAGTGTGTCGCATCATTGCGGTCTCGTTCCGAAAAAATGGATCTTGTGTTCCGGGTGCCTTAGGCGCCACACGAGATATGCCACGGCCGCGAGGTTGATGACTAGCGCCGCCGCACGAGGGAGCGTTACCCGTTGAACCAGTTCGTAGACTTCGATGGGAACGAGAGCCGACGTCGCACAAACCGTCAAATACTCCGCCCACTTCGCCTCGTTCCATAACCCGATTCCTTCTATCATGAACAGCGTCGCATAGAGCAACGCTCCCACTCCAACCGCCTGAATCCGCCGCGGGCTGTAGCTACTGAGGCGGACGAGGTAGTCCTGAATGATGGGATGCTCGGAGGTGGCCGAGAGTGCGTCGATCCATCGCCCAAGCATGTCGCCAGTTGCAGGCTCCAATAGCTTGAGGGCACCAAACGCAATTGCGATCAGACCCAGAGCCTTCAGGAACTTGAAGATGGCGATTGCCTCGATCATCTGATCGCGTTCTCGCCAGTTGTGGTTTGCGTGTTCGGACAATCGGGTTTGGTGAGTGGGCAGCTAGCCGTTGCGCGTCATGCTCGACGCGAGATCCCTTGCACCACTCCAGATCAGGGGCGGCCGAACTCCTGTATAGCCGAGCAATAATCCGTTCCGGGGTGCGTTGTCATGATAATAGATGGAAAGCGGCATAGTATCGATTCCGTCGCGTGCCGCCGCCGCCGAAATCTCGACGTCGGTGCGCCCGTTGAGAGGTCGTCCAACGAGATGCATTCCCGCGTCGGACGGCGCCAGTTCCACCAATCCACCGAGTTCCGCCGCCGCTGCCTCGAGCAATATCTGTTGTCGCTCGCGATAGAGCTCTCTCATTCGTCGCAGATGCCTCACCAGATGCCCTTCTGCCATGAACTCTGACAGCACCGCTTGTTCGGGCGTCGCAGTGTGAAAACCGGAAACGACGCGCGCGACGTTGAACGCCTTTACGAGTGGTTTTGGGACAACGATGTAGCCAAGTCGAAGAGCGGGAAACAAAACCTTGCTGAAGGTGCCGACGTAGATGACATGCCCGCCATCATCCATTCCCTGAAGCGCCTGCAACGGACGCCCTGAGTATCTGAACTCGCTGTCGTAGTCATCCTCGACGATCCACGCAGTTGTCTTGCGAGCGAGCGCGATGAGCTCGGCTCGCCGGTCCAGGCTCATGATGGCGCCAAGCGGAAACTGGTGCGACCGAGTGACGTAAATCAGGCGTCGATTTTTTGCGCGAGCGAGACCTTCGTCGACATTCAGGCCCTCGTCGTCCACGGGCACACCCATGAGATTTGCCCCTCCTCCAAGGAAAGCGGCACGAGCGCCCAGATATCCTGGCTCCTCAATCCAGACGGTATCGCCCGGGTCGATCAGCATGCGAGCAATCAGGTCTAGAGCGTTTTGCGAGCCGTTGACGATCACGATCTGATCGAGATCGCATTGAACACCGCGCGCGGTGGCCAGGTACAGGGCAACTTGCTCACGAAGCGGGAGGTAACCGGCTGCGTCGCCGTAGCCTACGATGCTCCGCGATTTCCTTTTCAGAACCCGCGAGGTGATTCTCGACCAAAGGCTGAACGCGAAAGCGTCGAATGCCGGCGCTCCGACGCGAAACGCCATTCCCGTTCTGCTTCTTGCGGCCCAGCTGACGTCAGGCGCGGATAACATCCTGCCCCGATTCGACAGCACGGCACTCTGATCAGGTGACGCCGCCAGTGTTTTTTGTTTCGGCACGGCAGAAAACCCTGAATCAGCGATGTTCGGGCACGCGTAGGTGCCACCGCCTGGACGCGAGTCGGCGTAACCTTCGGCAATCAGCTGCGCATACGCAGCGAGAACCGTGTTGCGCGAAACCCGGAGCTCCACAGCGAGCATGCGACTCGATGGCAGGCGCATGCCGGGCATCAGCTTTCCGGTGGTGATCACGTGCCTGAGCCGCTCGTAAATCTGAACGTGGAGCGACTCTGGTTGTGTCGGGTCGATGTGGACGAGAGTGATGGCAGGTTGGTGTGTGCGCATCACCGCAGACCGGAATCAGGCCGCCAGGATTTGGTTAATTGGCCTTCGAGTCTTTTGTGGTACGTAGATCGCGTCGAACGTCGTTGAAGCTACGATCATTTTCTTCGTACATATCGCCCGTCAAACGATGTCGCCCAGGTCTTGCCTCCATCGGACGAAGACTCGAACGTCTGGCGAACGGTTTCCTTGTCGATCGGTGTGAAGGTCAGCTTCTGCTCGACGCGATGGCCCTGTGCATCGAGCGTCCATCCGGTGAACCGCATTGCGCCATCGCGAAACTCTCCGACGTAATCGAGCGCGCTGCCGCTGTCGTCCATCCATATCTGGCGCCACTTGTTCAGGTTCGAGTCGAAATAGTTGAAGCTCTTGCCCTCTCCACCCCCACCGCCTTTCCAGTTCTCGAACACGACGCAATGCTCGAGAATCGTATGGACGTCGTTGAATCCGGCCGGCTGGCCGGGAACTGACGGACCGGTCCACGGAGTGACGTCCCATTGCCCGATCCAGAAATCGAACTGGGTCGCCTGCGTGCTCGTTCTGCACGGATAGCGCGCCGCCGCCAGCGACTCGGCCAGCTTGCGATATCGCGCGTCCTGGCGAATGGACGCGAAATCCGGCTCGGCGTCGATCTGCTGAGGGGTGAAGTTGCCGGGCGCCATTGCAACCGCACTGTCCATCAGCTCGAATGCATGCTTGCTGTCGTTGAGACGAGCGTACACGCGGGCAAGGCGGTAACGGCTGCCGGCCGGCTGAAAACCGATCGCGCGCGAACGGGTGAACGCTGCAAGGGCCTTCGAGTACTGACCGAGACCCTGGTAGCTGACTCCCAATCGGAACCATGCGGGACCGTTGGCGGAATCGGCTGCCGTGATTTTCTCGTAGGCGGCAGTTGATGCAGCCCAATCGCTACGGCGAAAAGCGGAGTCGGCGGCGGGGTTGGTCGTCTGCGCGTTGGAGGGCTTTGGCGACAGGCAAAGAAGGGCAGCTGTCGCGAGCATGATTCTGCTAGTAGAAGTCATGCTGGGACGCTACATGGTCCGAGGCGTCCCACAAAGGGCCAGTTTCCGACCAGAACAGGATACCAGTTTGCTCTGGCCGAAACAGTACTTGCCCTGACCTTCGCGGAGCTGGTAAAGCGACGGCTGCCAGTTGGACAGCCGTCACCGTTTTCTACTGTACCCCGACGTTCTTCATGCCGTCGAGCTTTTTCAAGTCGAGCTTGCTCATCGCGTCCTTGATCTGGTCCATTTCGACCTGATTGCCCTGCACTTCGACGGCGAACCGTCCGCCGACCATCGTGGTGAGCTCGCCCGACTTGCTGCTCTTGTCGTACTTCTCGTGTGATTTGAAGCCGTTGAACATCGAGGTCTTTTCGTAGCCGGTCTCGGTCTCCCGATCGATCTCGGTCGATGCCCAGGCGTACATCGCCATTCCGGCAAGCCCGGATATGCTTCCGATGTCCGTGATTTTTACGGTCATCGAAGATCCGGCATCGTTCCGATAGCGACCCTCGGCGTTCGAGATCGTCATTCCCATCGCTGACGATTTTTCGCCTGTGGCTTCGGACCGCTTCATTCCGGAGAGATCGGCGGGCAGCATGTCCTTGAGCACCTTGTAGTCAACCGTCTCGACCTTCTTGCCGCCGTTTGCCGCGCCCATTGCGGCACCGATTGCATTCATCGCGTCGCCGACATTGGCCGTTCCGTTCTTTGTGGCTTCCTGCATTTTCGCGCTGGCATCAGCGAGATTCTTTACCGTTTCTTCAGCCGCTTTCTGCTCGGGACTCTTGCAGCCCGTCGTGATGACAAGTGAGAGGGAAAGCGTCAATAGCGCCGATTTTCTGTACACATGGACCTCCGTCAATGATGGGAGCGCGTGGGGAGAGTGCGATGATACGGCCAGTGAGGGGGACTTTCAAGGGAAACACCCTAGCTGCTCCGAGTCGTTCTATTTTCGATTCCCGATCGCCACGACATTTTTCACCAGCGCATCGAAGTCTTCGCGGCGGCTTCGGTGATTCACATTGGCGACGCGAAGCGCAAACTTGCCTCTGATTCTGACTCCAGACGGCACCGCGAGTCCTTCTTCCTGAAGAGCGATCAGGATCTTTTCGTTCAGGGCATCGAGTGATTCGTTCGAGACACCAGATTTCTTGAACCTGAAGCACACAACGTTCAGCGGAGCTGGAGCGACGAGCTCCAGCTCGGGATGCGCTTCGACAAGAGCCGCCAGATAGCCGGCTTGCGCGACATTCTGTTCGACCATCCCCGCATACTTGTCGATCCCGTAGGTCTTGAAGCTCATCCACGCCTTGAGTGCGCGGAATCCCCGCGACAGGTCGACGCCCATCTCCCCGAATCGGTGCGGCCCTGTCGCAACGCCGCCTTTCAGCGTGGAGAGGTAGCTCGCCGGTATCGAGAACGAATTGAGCTGCGCTTCCGGATTGCGCACCAACACGCATCCGGCATCGAAGTTTACGTAGAGCCATTTGTGAAGATCGAACGCGATCGAGTCTGCGCGCTCCATTCCCTTGACGCGTGACTTCAGGTTCTCCGAGAGAGCGGCCATCGACCCGAACGCGCCGTCGACATGAAACCACATGCCGTACTCGCGGCAGATGTCCGCAATTGCGTCCAGGTCGTCGATTGCTCCTGTCGCTACAGTACCGGCCGTTCCAACAACGCAGATCGGCTTTCCACCTTCGTTTCGGTCCTTCTCGATCGCCGTACGAAGAGCGTCAACATCGATCGTGAAATCGTCCTTCGCCCTAATTCGCCTGAGCGACGATCGGCCCAGTCCCAGTACACCGATCGCCTTGTCTACCGAGTTGTGAACTTCCTCCGACGCGTACACAAAAGGCTGCATTCCAGTCGCGAACAGTCCTGCATCGATCGCCTCCGGCAAAATCGCGTCGCGCGCAACCGTCAGACTCGTGAGATTGGCGGCGGATCCGCTGGTGACGAGAATTCCGGTGGCATCGTCCGGAAATCCGAACAGCGACTTGAACCAATTGAGGACCTGCGCTTCGACATAGGCGGATGATTGCTCGAATCCGGACGCATTCGTGTTCATCGCCGACGCGAGCATGTCTCCAAGCACACCAGTGGCCGTGCCCGACCCGATTACCCAACCCCAGAACGACGGATGACGATTGCCCAACGCATAGGGCTCAACGTTCTCGCGGAACTCCGCATAGACCGACTCCAGACCCTGAGGTCCGCGTGGAACGGAAACGTTTAGTATCGCCTTGGCTTCAGGCGGAATTTGCTTCCACACAGGACGCTCGCGAATCGTCGCAAGATCCTTCATCACATCGTCGAGCATCCGGTGGCCGAGCTCTGTTATTTCTCCCCAATCCGCTGGGTCTAGCGTCTCTTCGTGAATTGGTTCATCAGTCATCTGCCGAGCGTGGTCACAGAAAGTGTGTCGAGCTTCTTTGGCTCGGCGGTCAGCAGGCGGCGGTGATAGTCGAGCTGCCCAAGGTGATATCCCAGGTGCGCCGCGAGGTGAACCAACATGTCCGACGTTCGCGCGACGGTCTGTGACTGCCCGATAGGAATCGGAAAATCTTCGGAAAATTGAGAGGCATCCATATTGTCGAGCGTATCACCGATCTCAGTGATGGAGGACTCGAGAACAGCACGTATCTCATCCCGCGTCATGCTTTTGTTCCCGAATTCGGCGTCACGATCGCGAGTGTAACCGCTCTTGCCGAGTACGCCGCCAATGAAGTGGCGCAGATTGCCGGCCATGTGGAGAGCAAGGTTTCCACCCGAGTTGGATATTCCCGGCTTCACTATCCAGAGCGATTCATCGTCCGGATACGACGCGATTGACTGTTCGGTAGACCTGAGCTCGCGCTGGAGCATCATCTTCAGTGAATCGCGAATCAACGATGAATCATCTGGCATGTCAGAGTTTTCCTATGTGAGCGTGAACGAAGCTTACGGCCATCGATCCTTCGCCAACCGCCGACGCGACGCGCTTCACCGATCCGCTGCGCGCGTCACCCGCCGCGAACACTCCCGGAAGGCTGGTCTCCAGGAACATCGGCGACCGCGCTACGGACTTCCAGCTCTGCGATTGAAGACTCTCGGGCGGCAGCGACTGTCCCGTGAGCACGAAGCCTCTCTTGTCGAGCTGCACACAGCC
>JBDUEH010000015.1:0-13793 GCA_040002555.1 Gemmatimonadales bacterium
CGTGCTGATTTCCTTTCTTGCGATTGCCCTTTCGGAGCTTCTGGAGAATCGGCGTAAGAACGAGACCAAGCACCGGAACGATCACGAGCGCCATCAGAGTCATTTTCCACGAAATCAGAAACAGGAAAACGACGTAGCTGATGATCAGCGCGCCGTTCTGAAGCGATGACGTGACGAGCTGAGTGAGAATCAGTCGCGTTTCTGAAGTGTCTGTGATGACGCGCGAAAGGATTTGCCCGGTCTTCGTTCGTTGGAAGTAGCCGAGCGGGAGATGCGCGATGTGGTTGTAGACCGCCTTTCGCAGGTCCCGCGTTACGTACTCCTGAAGCGTCGCGCCCAGGTAACCGGCAAGCCATAGAAGTGCATTCTTCGCGACCATCAGAGTGATCACAATGAGGATCACGTTGCGTAGTGATCCCATCTTGTCGGCGGGGTCGAGCATGACGCCGACCGTCGCTCGGAGGAGACGCGTCAGGCCACCGCCACCAATCCCGATGGGCGCCTGTTCGAAAAGCGTGTTGAGGAACGGGATCAACAGCGCCAGCGAAAACGCGTCGAGAACTGCCGCGACGATGTTCGTGACGATTGCACCCGCCATTCGCCCGCTGTGCGGACGTAAGAACGGGTACAGCCGCCCGTAGACGGACACTTACGACCTCGGCGTCAACAGAGCGAGCGGCAGGATCACTTCTTCGGGCGTTACGCCGCCGTGAAGAAACGAACCGCGATAACGACTCTGGTACTCGCGCAGCTTAGTGGGATAGACGAAGAAGCAGTCATTCGTGGCAAGCAGCGTGTTGCCGCCAGTGCCTTTCCTTGGCAAACGAAGATCGTCCTCGTTCGAAAACATCAGCGCCTGCTCGGGACGCTCGGCGCGGAGATCCTCTCCGAACTTGTAGCGAAGGTTCGCCGTTGCATCGCGCTTCGCGAAGACCGTCGCCGGCGTATTGCAGTGAATCGAGCCGTGATCGGTGGTGAGAAGAACCGAGATCTTTCGCCTCGAAGCCTCCTTGAGAACGCTAAAGAGCGCCGACCGCTGAAACCATTGACGAGTGATTTGTCTCAAAGCGATCTCGTCGCGAGCGACTTCGTACAGTATCTGCGATTCACTGCGGCCGTGCGTCAGCAAGTCTACGAAGTTGAAAACGAATGCACTTACTCCTTCGCTTCCAATCGCTGTTCCGAGGTGACGCTCGAGCTCGTCCGAGTTGGCGGCTGTCGAGATCTTTTGATAACGAACCGGCGTGTGACCGTTGAGCTCCTTCAGATGCGTTTCGAGCAGCTCTTTCTCGTGCGCGTTGAGCGACTCGTCCTCTCGATCGGCGTTGCCCCACCAGTCTGGCAGCCGTGCCGCAATCTCCCCGGGGAAAAGCCCGCTGAAGAGCGAATTTCTCGAATAGGGAGTTGCAGTCGGAAGAACGGCGAAATAATGGGTCGTCTCGACGTCGAAGAACGGCGCGAGCAACGGCTCCAACACTCTCCATTGATCGAGACGCAGGCAATCGACGACGATGAACACTGCCGCCCGGTCACGCTGAAGAATTGGAAGTACGAACTCGCTCACTATGTCGATCGAAAGCGGAGGCCGATTGCCTTCCAGATTCTTGAGCCACGCCGGATACTCGGTCTTCATGAACGCCGCAAACTCACGGTGCATATCCGGATAAAGGCCGCGAAGAGAATCGTAAAGACCCATCTCGCCCGCGGAGGCCAGATCGACGTCCCATCGCATCAGCTCGTCGAAGCGGTCGATCCATCCCCGCCAGTCGAGGTTGCGATCCCGCTCGAGCTCGATTGCCCTGAAGCGCTCCACGAAGCGACGCGCGATTGCCTGTTGCCGAATGCGCGGGCCCTCCAGAATCTGCGTCACGATGGCGAGCACCTGACGCGGATTTATCGGCTTTACGAGGTAGTCGCGAATGTTCTGTCCGATGGCTTCCTTGAGCGTGGTATCCTCCTCGCTCTTGGTCACCATCACAACCGGAAGGTTCGGCGCTATCTCGCGAACGTCGCGATATGCCTCGAGGCCGCGCTTGCCCGGCATCTGCTCATCGAGCAGCATGATGTCGAAGGGCCGGCGGCGTAACATCTCGACCGCGTCGTCAGCGTTGCTTGCCCACTCTACTTCGTAGCCCTTGGAGCGCAGGAAGATTCGGTGGGACTCGAGAAGCTCGCCTTCGTCGTCGACCCAGAGTATGGATTTGGGGGCCTGTGCCATGGGTTTTGTGAATGTAGCCGGGTGCCTCTGCTATGCCTAGATTGCGAGAGTGATCGGTCAACTTCCTCCGTTTGCGCTGGCGACGCCGGGCTTTCGTTTCAAGGCCCTCGCATCCCACGCTGGACATGCAGCAATCGGCGGCGACCGCGAAGTCGCGCTCGCATGTTTTGTCGCGGCCAGGCTGATCGCCGGAATGCTTCCGCCACTGTCGATTTCATCAGTCGATTCGGTCGCTCGCTCCGCCGCCGCTCGCCAATGGCTATCCTCGCTTTCGGTGCCAGCGCTGACTCGCGCAGCGGTCAGCGCGGCGATCGAAGCCGCATCCAACGGCGATCCGAGTGCCGGCCGCCAAGCGGTGAAGATGCTGATCGAGGCCGTAGGCCCGCGCCTCGACTTAGCATCTGTCAACGAATTGAAGGAGCTAGCCCTGGAGCTAGCTTGAATACGACGCTGAACTAGTAGACCACGCGACACACACCAACCCAAGCGAAGAAGGACGATGGCTGGCCATAGCAAGTGGAAGCAGATCAAGCATTACAAAGCGGCTACCGACAAGAAGCGTGCAGCCCATTTCACAAAGCTCATTCGTGAAATAACGATGGCCGCAAAGCTTGGCGGAGGAGATCCAGCCGGCAATCCGCGACTCCGTACGGCAATCGATACCGCCAAGGCCGCGTCGATGCCGAAGGAGAATATCGAGCGCGCAGTAAAGAAAGGGACAGGCGATCTCGAGGGCGTCGACTACCAGGAAGTGATGTACGAAGGGTACGGACCAGGGGGCGTGGCCATTCTCATCTTTTCGCTCACGGATAATCCGACTCGTACTGTTGCCGACGTTCGCCACAAGCTGTCTCGCGGCGGCGGCAACCTGGGCGCCGCCAATTCGGTCGCATGGATGTTCGATCGAAAAGGCCTCTTGTCCATCGACTCCACCCAATATCCCGAAGATGACGCGCTCGAGGCGGCACTCGATGCCGGCGCCGAGGATTTCAAGGCGGAAGATGAGCGCTACGAAATCACGACCGACCCCGGATCGATGCACACCGTGAGGAGTGCCATGGAGGCAAAGGGCTACGAGATCATCGACGCCGAGATCGCATCGATTCCGAAGAATCTGGTGAGCGTCTCCGGCAAGACAGCCGAATCCCTGGTGCGGCTTCTGGAGGAGCTGGAAGAGCTCGACGACGTCCAGAAAGTCGCGGCCAATTGCGATGTGGAGCTGGACGAAACCGGGTGACACGCCGATGATCGTGCTCGGCATCGATCCGGGCACCGCGGTAACAGGCTACGGCGTCGTTCACGGCGAACGAATGGGGACGCCTCGGCTCGCGGAATGCGGAATCATCAGGACGCGTCCACGCGATTCACTCGCAAACCGTCTTCAGGAAATACACGCGGGCGTCGTCGAGCTGATTCAACGCCATCGACCCGACGCCATGGCGATCGAAGACGTTTTCTATGCGCGCAACGTTCGCACGACCATCGTGCTGGGCCATGCGCGCGGGGTCATCCTGCTCGCCGCAGCAAATGCAAATATTCCCATCTCCGAGTATCCGCCGGCGGAAATCAAAAAAGCCGTTGTTGGAGCAGGGGCCGCGACAAAAGAGCAGGTTCAGTTCATGGTTGCACGAATTCTTCGGCTCAAAACCCCGCCGCAGCCTGCCGATGCATCAGACGGCGTCGCGGCTGCACTCGCATACTTCCTGAGAATCGAACTTCCGACGATCGATTCGCAGAACGTTGTCTCGGTGAGACGATGATTTCCCACGTCGAAGGCGTTCTTTCGTCAAAGGACATCGACCGCGTCGAGGTCATGACGTCCGGAGGAGTTGGGTACGAGCTCCATATTCCACTCGGCGTTTTCGAGACGCTTCCAAAGCAGAACGAAAAGGTTTCGCTGCACACGCATCTCGTAGTGAAGGAAGATGGGTGGCAGCTGTTCGGATTCTCGTCGCTGTTTGAGCGAAAGCTTTTTCAAAAGCTGCTGACGGCGAATGGAGTCGGTCCGGCGCTCGCGCTTGGATTGATGTCGGCGCTGTCGGCGCAGCGCCTCGTGCGCGCGATTCAGGAGAAAGACATCGCAGTGCTTCAGGGCGTACCACGCGTCGGTCGGAAAAAGGCAGAGCGGTTGATACTCGATCTGGCCGACAAGCTCGATGCAATCGGCGGAGATGAAGAGCCAGGAAAGCCACGCGTTGCCGGTGGCGCATCAGAAGACGCGATGCGCGCCCTGGTGTCTCTCGGTTACACGACTGTCGACGCCGAGCGTGGTGTCAGAGCCGCGCTGGATGCAGGTGGTGGAGGAGTGTCAGCAGCCGAGCTAATCAGGGCCGCGTTAGCGAAGCTCGGCGGACGCTAACTGCTTGTTGGACACAGAGCGGTCTCTGTGTCCAATCAACGGGTCCAATCAACGGGTCCAGTCTTCTATCCGAAGTTCGTCTACGTGCGAAAATTCGCGAGTGTTGCGCGTGACCAGAACGGCATCGAGTGTGACCGCATGAGCCGCGATCAGCGTGTCCATATCGCCGATCTTCTGCCCTTTTCGTTCGAGCCGTGTTCGAATCAATCCGTAAGTTCTCGACGCCTCTGCATCGAAGGCGAGGATTGTCATCCCGGAAAGCAGGAGTTCCGTGAGCAGGATGCTCTCAGCCACGCGCGAACTTTTGAGAGCTCCGGTGAAAAGCTCGCCAGCCGTAATTGCAGAAACCGCAATCTGATCGGCACCTACGCCTGCGATACGACGCGCAAGGGTTGGGTAGGTACCCCTAAGCACGTCAACACAGACGTCGGTGTCGAGCAGATTCACTTGAAAAACTCGTCGAGTTCAGGGCGTTCTTGCGACGTGCCTTGATCGCGATCCGGAAAATCCGGGGCCGATCCAAACGCAGCCAGCAATCGTGCAGTCCTGTCGTCGTAGGGCATCAGGATAATTCGATCCCCGTCGCGCTTCACGAATACATGATCACCGTCAAACCGAAACTCTTTCGGAAGTCGAACCGCTTGGCTCCGACCGTTCATGAACAGCGACGCCCTGCGCAACCCTGAACTGGCGATGACGGCCGCGGCCGGCTCTCGCACCAGCTTCGGTGATGCCTTTGCTTTGGCATAGGATTTTGTGCCCTTCCTGGCCATACGGCAGTACTCTTAATGATATATACCATGATATATAGCAGGACCGGACCATTCTCGCAAGTGGAGAGACTAGGGTGAATGAATTCCTGCAAACTCAAATGAGGCGTAGGTTTCCACGACACTATCCGATACGGCAATGATCCAAACCGCGCACCGAGCTTCGACCTTCAAGGAATCCGTCATTCGCGAGATGACGCGCGTCGCCAATCAACACGGCTCTATCAATCTCGCCCAGGGATTTCCGGATTTTCCAATGCCCGAGCCCATGAAGGACGCAGCGTGCGCAGCGATTCACGGCGACATCAACCAGTACGCGATTACGTGGGGTACGCCCGCGCTTCGTTTAGCGATAGCCGAGAAGTATAGACGGTGGTATGGAATGGAAGTAGAACCGGATCGCGACGTCACCGTCTGTTGCGGCGCTACCGAAGCGATGGCAGCGGTCTTCCTCGCGCTTATAAACCCGGGAGATGAAGTCATCATCTTCGAGCCGTTCTACGAGAACTACGGCCCCGATGCGATTCTCGCCGGTGCGAAGCCAGTCTTCGTTCCGCTCGAAGGAATGGAGTGGAAGCTCGATCCGGAGAAGTTGCGCGCTGCGTTCTCAGACAGGACGCGGGCAATTGTCGTCAACACGCCGCACAATCCGACCGGACGCGTTTTCACCCGCGACGAGATCTCATTGATCGCGGAGCTCTGCCAGAAGCACGATGTGATCGCAATCACCGACGAGATTTACGAGCACATCATTTACGCGGGCAGCCATCACGTTCTCGCGACCTGGCCTGGAATGCGAGAGCGAACCGTGACAATCTCCGGTCTCTCCAAGACGTTCAGCTGCACCGGCTGGCGACTCGGGTACGCCATCGCGCCGGCGGAGTTTTCATCGCCGATCAGGAAGGTCCACGATTTTCTGACTGTTGGAGCGCCGGCTCCGTTGCAGGCGGCGGGGGCGATCGGGATGGCGTTCGGTACGGAGTACTACAACACCATCGCGCGCGATTATCGAGAGCGTCGGGACGTGATGGTCGGTGCGTTGAAGGAAGCCGGATTCAAATTCTGCGCGCCAGAGGGAGCGTACTACATCCTTGCCGACTTCACTGAGCTGAGCGATCTGCGTGGAGTTGAGTTCGCGATCTGGCTCGCGAAGGAAATCGGCGTTGCGACAGTTCCCGGAACGAGCTTCTACAGCGATCCAAAAATGGGCGAGAATGTCACGCGTTTCGCGTTCTGCAAAAAGTCCGAGACTCTCGAAAAGGCGGCAGAACGACTGGCCGGAATTTCCGCTCGGGTCTAGTCGCGTTTTGTAGGCGCAGAATGGCCCGGATTCACCAAGCCGAAAGCGCGGTCGGGAGCTTTTGGCCGGCGGTCGGGTAGCTATATCGAGACCTCTTCTGTGCCGGGGCGCGGGCTGGTTTTGGAGCGCTTTGTTTAGTCCTGTCAATACCCGGTTCTTGCGGTACTAACTCCATATAAGTCAATGCTTTATCTTCGCATAAAAATGCGGTAAACTTCTTCATATGAAGACAGCCACTTACGTAACCAACGCTCTCCTCGGAGTTACCGCTTTGTCGTTCTTCGGAGCCGCTAAGCTCCGAGGACATAACGACAACGGCCCTCTGTTGAGCGCTGCCCTTACTTTCTTGACGCTGAGCGATACGGCGGCTCCGGCATCGGCCCCGGCTGTTCTCGCTCCAGTCAATGCGGCTCAGCTTGCGCTCCAGACCCTCGGTGGGCTCGTGGAACCGCTCAGCCATCCGCGCGCCCTCGAAGACGCGTTTCAGGGGTACTTCGCGTACAAGACCGCGCACCCTGACGACGTGAAAAAGCCGTACCTGTACTTCGTCGATTACGGTTTGCCGAGCACCAAGCCGCGTGGCTACGTGTTCGACATGGTCGCTCGGACGATCGTCGACGGGCCGTTCATGGTCGCAGCTGGCCGCGGATCCGCAACCAACAAGGATGGCGTTCCAACGAAGTTTTCCAACCGATCCGGAAGCGCAGCCACTTCACTCGGTCTTTATCTCGCCGACAATGTCTACGGATTCACTGGACACACAGGCGGACGATCCTACGCATCGATCGGCCTGAGATTGAAGGGCCAGTCAACCGGCTTCAACGACAACGCATTTGGACGCGGTGTCGTAGCCCATGGCGCGCCGTACGTGACGTCGACGAAGGCCGGACGAAGTGAGGGTTGCCCGGCCATGGAGCCAGCGCGCGCCGAGCGCCTTCTCCCAAAACTCGCGAATGGCGGAGTGGTTTTTCTCTTTGCCCCGCAGGCAAACTGGATGGCCAACGACCCCTGGGTCTCAACCGAGTAATCGCGCGGCCTTCGGGATATATTCTCTCACGTGACGCGCGCCGAGATTACTACTCCCGAAATCCTTGCCGACGAATCGGTCGTCGAGCTTTCCCTCCGTCCTCAGCGACTCGCAGAGTTCATCGGACAGCCGAAGGTGAAGGAGAGCCTCCAGATCTACATCGACGCGGCAATCGCTCGACGCGAACCTCTCGACCACACGCTCTTTTTCGGACCCGCCGGACTCGGCAAGACAACACTGGCCGAGCTGATCGCGAGAGAAATGGGTGTCAATATTCGACAGACGTCGGGACCGGCGCTGGAAAAGCCGGGCGATCTGGTTGGCACTCTGACCAACCTTCGTGAGGGCGACATCCTCTTCATCGATGAGATCCATCGCCTCAAGCCCGTGATCGAAGAGTTTCTCTATCCGGCGATGGAGGACTATCGAATCGACATCCGGTTGTCTGAAGGACCGAAAGCGCAGACGATCACGATGCCAATCGAAAAGTTCACCCTCGTTGGGGCCACCACTCGTCTCGGAATGCTGACTCCGCCGATGAAGGCGCGCTTCGGCATAGAGATGCGGCTGAACTTCTATCCTGCCAGCGACCTCGAGACGATCGTGCGCCGCACTGCCGATGTTCTCAAAGTTTCGATCGACAAAGGCGGCGCTGAAGAGATTGCATGCCGGTCACGCGGCACCCCGCGAGTGGCGAACCGTCTGCTTCGGCGGATTCGCGACTACGCACAGGTGAAGTCGAACGGCGTCATCACGCGTGACATCGCGAAGGACGCGCTTCAGCTGCTTGACGTCGACCAGTTCGGACTCGACGACATGGACTCTCGAATTCTCAAGACCATCATCGAGAAATTCGATGGCGGTCCTGTCGGCCTGAGCACGATCGCTGCGGCCGTCGGTGAAGATGCGGAAACAATCGAAGAAGTCTACGAGCCATTTCTCGTGCAGAACGGATTTCTTCAGCGCACGCCTCGCGGACGCATGGCAACGGCGCAAGCGTACCGCCATTTCGGTTTCACTATGCCGACGGGCGGATCGCCGCAGCCTTCGCTCTTTTGATCGCTGACGGCAGCCGAACCGATCACTACGACTTTCATCTTCCGCCCGATCAGATAGCGCAGGTTCCGGCCGTCCAGCGTGATAAGAGCCGTCTGATGGTGGTAAATCGTGAAACCGGAGCAATCGAGCATGGATCGTTTCGCGATCTGATTGAATTGATTCCGTCGGGCGACACGATCGTGCTCAACACCACTCGCGTGTTTCATGCACGTCTGCTCGGCACACGCGACTCCGGTGCGCCGGCGGAGTTGCTGCTTCTCAAATCGCTTGGCGACAATCGATACGAAGCAATGGTTCATCCCGGTGGAAAGCTCAAGCCTGGACGCATTGTCCATGTGAGTCCGGATCTCGAGGTTGAGATTCTCGAGTCGACCGAGCGGCGCACTCGCATCGTGCGTGTCCGATCGCCGCTGCCCGCGGAGCAGGCGATCGAGCGTTACGGGCATGTGCCGCTTCCACCATACATCGCGCGGCCAGACGTCGCGGCTGACGAAGAACGGTATCAGACAGTTTACGCCGAGCAGCCGGGATCGGTCGCCGCGCCAACCGCTGGACTCCATTTCACTCCGGGGCTGCTCGAATCCCTGGTCGAAAGGGGAGTTCGGAGGGCCGATGTGCTTCTGCACGTTGGAGCGGGGACATTTAAGCCGGTTGAAGTTGAAGATCCGGCCGAACATCTGATGCACGAAGAGTCGTATTCGTTGTCCTCGGCGACGGCGGACCAGCTGAACGAAACGCGTCGCCGCGATGGAAAGATCTGGGCTGTTGGCACCACCAGTGTTCGCACGCTCGAGAGCGCGGCTGATTTAGACGGCGGATTCTCGGAACGAAGCGGCGACACGAGGATCTTCATTCGGCCTCCGTATCGGTTTCGCGCGGTCGATCATCTGATCACCAACTTTCATCTTCCGCGCTCGACGCTGCTGATGCTCGTCGCGGCCTTCGCGGGATATGATCTGACAATGCGAGCATACGCCGACGCTATCGAGAAGGAATACAGGTTTTATTCCTACGGCGACGCCATGTTGATTCTCTAAGTCGAACGGCTGTTAGCAGTCAGCGGTCAGCAGTCAGCGTTTTTTTAAGGATGGTATTTCAATTTGAGTTTTACGTTTTCACTCGAAAAAACCGCCGGCGAAGCACGAGCCGGCCTTTTCAATACACCGCATGGACCGGTTGCAACACCGGCCTTCATGCCGGTGGGCACACTCGCGACCGTCAAGTCTCTCGACCCCACTGATCTCACCGCGATGGGCGCGACGATGATCCTGTCGAATGCGTACCACCTGCACCTTCGTCCTGGCGACGAGCTCGTTCGAGAGATGGGCGGCCTGCACAAGTTCATGCAGTGGGACGGACCGATCCTCACTGACTCAGGCGGATTCCAGGTCTTTTCGCTCGCCACACTCAGAAAGATCAGCGAAGACGGCGTCGAATTTCAAAGTCACATCGACGGGTCAAAGCGGTTCTTCACGCCGGAGTCTGTAATGCGCATCGAGCGCAACATCGGCGCTGACGTGATCATGCAGTTCGACCACGTAATTCCCGGCCAGTCGGAAGCCAGTGACGCAAAAGACGCAAGCGAGCGTAGCGTCCGCTGGCTCGCGCGATGTCTGGCCGAATTCGAGTCGCTCGATTCAATCGACGATGCCCGCGCAGGATCGCAGGCACTCTTCCCGATAGTCCAGGGCGGAATTCATGCTGAACTTCGCCGCGAAGCGGCGGCGGCGATCAGCGGCATTAATGAGTGGAAGGGATTTGGTATCGGCGGGCTTTCGGTAGGAGAAGAAAAACCGGCGATGTATGAAATGCTCGAGGTAGTGAACGAATCACTCGCGAAAGACCGGCCCCGCTATCTGATGGGCGTGGGATTTCCGGAGGACATCGTCGAGGGAATTCGTCGCGGCGTGGACCTCTTCGACTGCGTTGCTCCGACGCGAATGGGGAGAAACGGAACCGCATTCACCGCCGACGGTCGCTTAAACATCAAGCGGGCCGAGTTCAGGAACGACCCGAAGCCGATCGATGAGACCTGCGGCTGTGCTGCCTGCACGCGATTCACCCGTGCTTACATCAGGCACCTGTACGTGTCCGATGAGATCCTCGGACTGCGCCTGCTTTCCCTGCACAATGTACATTTCCTTCTCTCTCTGGCACGGTCGGCGCGATCGGCGATTCTCGCCGGCTCGATCGACGCCTGGAGCAGCGCATGGCTGTCGCGCTATCAATCCAGAAAAACTCAAGACCAATGACTTCTATTTTCCCCGATCTTGCTTTTCTCCAGAGCCCGCTCAACGGCGTGCTCGGACCCGTTTTCATGTACGGGGCGATCTTCGCGATCTTTTACTTCATCCTCATTCGTCCTGGCCAGAAGCAGCGAAAGGAACAGGACGTTCTCATCAAAGCTGTCAGGAAGGGCGACGAGATCGTCACCTCAGGTGGTGTAGTGGGCGACGTGATCTTCATTAAGGAAACGCTGATCGACGGCAAGAACATGCCGAATGAAGACCGCATCACGATCAAGTCGGGCGAATCGCGCCTGATCATCGAACGCGGCCGTATCGCTCGCGTTTCGCGCTCCGGATCGGGATCGGCAACGCAGGCGTGAAGATTCTCGATATTCGGGTCCTCGGCGACCCGGTTCTGCGAAAAGAGACGGAGCCGGTTTCGAAAATCACTCCGGAAATCCGCAAGTTGATCTCTGAGATGTTCGATACGATGTACGCAGCGGAAGGAATCGGACTCGCGGCGCCGCAGGTTGGCAGAACGGAGCGCCTCGCTGTGATGGACGTCGAGGGCCAGAAATTCGCGTTCGTGAATCCGGAGATCGTCGAGCGCGAAGGATCAGCGCGCGGAGAGGAAGGGTGCCTGTCGATACCCGAGATTTTCGGAGACGTCACACGAGCAACCCGAGTTGTTGTCCGCGCGGTGAATGAAAACGGCGAGGAGATAGAGGTCGAAGGCACGGACCTGCTTGCTCGTTGCATGCAGCACGAAATCGACCATCTCGACGGCAAGCTTTTCATCGACTATCTCAGCGTGCTTAAGCGTCGCGCTGCGATGTCGAAGTGGGACAAGATGAAAGACGAGTATCCCGGCTTCATACGGAAAGTGTCGCTTGAGCAGGCAGGTCCGCACGGCAGCGAAGGCGAGTTGTAGGTGCGCGTCCTCTTTTGGGGGACGCCAGAATTTTCCGCCGCGCCGCTTCGCGCGCTTATCGGCGAGGGTTTCGAAGTCACCGGCGTTGTCACTCAGCCGGATAAGCCGCAGGGACGGTCGCGGAAGCTCACTCCGCCGCCGGTCAAGCAGATCGCACTCGAGGAGCGGCTGCCCGTGTATCAACCGAGATCCCCAAAAGACGAAGAGTTTTTCGATGCTATCAATATCATGGCGCCGGATATCTCAGTCGTTGTCGCATACGGGCACATTTTGCCGAGACGCATCATCGACCTGCCGCGGATGGGCACGCTCAACATCCACGCATCGCTTCTGCCAGCCCTTCGTGGCGCAGCGCCAATTCAGGCGGCGATTCGCCAGGGATGCACAGAGACGGGCGTGACGATCATGCGAATGGTCCCCGCGCTCGACGCTGGTCCGATCATTCTGCCTGCCGCTACTCCCATCCTCGACGACGAAACTTACGGAGAGCTTCAGAACCGGCTTTCCGAGCTCGGCGCCCTCACGCTTCTCGAATCCCTGGCGTTGATGGAGCTTGGCGGAATTTCCGAACAGCCGCAGGATGATTCGAAAGCGACGTACGCTCCGAAGGTTTCGCGCGCCGACGCGCTAGTCAACTGGAACCTGACAGCTGGTGAAGTCGCCAGGACGATACGCGCGTACGATCCCAGGCCTGGCGCATTCTCGACTATCGGCGGCGCAGACGTGAAGCTCTTCGGGCCGGTGGTCATCTCGGTCGATTCGATTGCCGGCCTGCCGAACATTCCAGAGCCCGGTGACGTGGTCTCGGTCGAAAATGGGATGACTGTGATGTGCGCTGACACGCTTCTTCGCATTCATGACGTGCAGCCGTCAGGGAAAACCCGGATGACGTCCAGTCAATGGGCGCGCGGACGTGGGGTCGCTGTCGGCGACAGACTTGGCGCGTGAAATTCTTCGGACCGCCCCTCCCCGTTATTCACGCGGTTACTGACAGCGCATCTGTACTAAAGACGGGGTTTGTCGCCCGGGCCAGCCAGGTGATGGAAACCCTTGGAAGCCGAGGTGCAGTTCATCTGAGATGCTCGCGCGCATCTGGCCGCCAATTTCATGACATCGCCGCGGAGCTCGTCCAGGTTCAGAACCGTACTGGCTGTTGGCTCGTCGTCAACGATCGTGTCGATGTAGCTCGCGCGGTCGGAGCCCGCGGAATTCAGCTCGCTTCTCATTCGCTTCAGGTTCCGGAAGCGATTGCCGTTGCTCCCGGGATTCCAGTCGGAACGAGCGTGCATAGTTTGGAGGAGGCGGCCGAAGCGGAGAAAGCCGGCGCATCGTGGTGCGTGGCGGGGACAATTTTCGACACGCCGAGTCACGCAGGGCGGCCGCCAGCTCGTCTGGATTTCGTCAGGTCTGTGGTGGCTGCGGTGATGATCCCGATCATTGCCATCGGCGGTGTAAAACCCGAAAACGTGGCGGACCTGATCGACGCGGGAGCCTATGGCGTGGCAACGATTCGAGGAGCCGGCTGGGAGCACCCACAGGATGATTCGTCGGAGGAGGACAATCTCATGAAAACGCGTCTTCCAGAGAGCCGTGACAGCGGCTTTGTCGAACCCGTCACGCGCTATATTTCAGCGTATGATTCAGTCTCCGCACGCAGGCGAGATGATGACGCTCATGGTGAACGGAGCACCACGTGAGCTCGCGCCCCACAGCACCGTCGGCGCGCTGCTAGGCTCACTGGGAATCGATCCCCGTTTAGTCGTCGTCGAACACAATCGCCTGATCCTCCGTGACCGCGATTCTTACGCGACACGGCCGCTCAATGACGGTGATGTCGTGGAGATAGTTCATTTCGTCGGCGGTGGCTGAATGGCCACGACTCTGGAGCCAACTCTCGACGT
>JBDUEH010000016.1:0-13550 GCA_040002555.1 Gemmatimonadales bacterium
CGGATTGACGATGTCATCTGACGGGTGTCCAGCTTGCAGTGAGACGAAAACCGATCCGATGGCGGATAGGTGGCACGACTCCGGTGGCCTCTTTGACAATTGCCGATAGCTCACCGGGGAGAAATCCGCGCATCACAGAAACTACACCGTCATGCCTCGAAACCGGGTGGAACCCGAGCGGGAACGACGACATCCAGATTCCGGCTGCCGCAAACACGCTTCGGCGAAGGTCGCTTATGATTGCGCGCTTTCGGGCGACGCGGTTCATCTCGCGCACGACCGTCACGGCTTCGTCGAATTGAAAGTGATGCAGCACCTGAGACGCCATTGCGACGTCAACGCTCCCCGTGTCGAACGGAAGGCACAGCGCATCACCTCGAGCGACCACATCGTTCGCTTCCCGGTTTTCGGCAACGAGCGGCAGGGACATGTCGAAGCCGATGGTCCAGAGATTCAGGCCGAGATTTGCCGCAACATTTTTTGCGGCAGCGGGGATGTCACCGCGGCCGGTGCCGACGTCGAGCATGGATCCGCTCTTTCCCATCGATTCAAGCACAGGCCGCAATTCGGCGAGAGCGGCCCGTCGTCCGCCGAACAGCACGTTCGCGCGCGCGACGTCGGACATGGAGCGATTCATGAGATCGGAGCTGACTCCGGGATCGTCGAGTATCTCGATGCCACGGAACCGTGGAACAGTCGGCAGAGTGAACACGATTAGCGCTCGAGCTGCGCGTAGCCTCCCCGGTAATACAGAAGAGGTCGTCCTTCTTCCGACATCGCTTCTTCGACTTCACCGATGATTATGTCGTGATCGCCTGCGGCATACCTCGTAGTGACGCTGCACTGTATGTATCCGAGCGCTTCGCCCAGAATAGCGATGCCATTGCCGCCTCTGGAAAAGCCGATTCCCTCGAACCGATCGGATTGAAGATCAGCGAACCTTCGCGCGAGCGCTTCCTGGCCTTCAGAAAGAATGTTGACTGTGAACGTCGTCGCCGAGCTGATCTCGTGGAAGATCGACGCCGCGTGGTCGATGCAAATCAGCACCAGCGGCGGGTCGAGACTCACTGAGCAGAACGCACTTACTGTCATGCCACGATCATCGCCATTTGCATCGACTACTGTGACAATGGTCACGCCAGAGGAAAATCTCCCGAGTACCGCGCGAAACGCGTGCTGGTCTACGCTCATGGATTGCCTGCAGGCGCGAGAAGGAGGCTGAGAAGATAGCCGGGCCTGAGGACCTCGCGAGCCGGAACGAAATCGCCTACCACGCCTACGAGCAGGTCGGCCATGTCTCGCCTTCGTGACAGGACGCTCGCGGCGCGATTGATCAATGCAGGAAAACCCACGGCCATGCCGACCAGCTTCTCGACTTTCCACTTGCCGGAGAATTCTGCGCGACGCGCTTTGTCGTATGCCTTGATTGCGCCATCGATTCGCTCAGGACTGCCATCGCGGAGCGAATCAGCAATGTATTCGGCGAGGAGCTCTCCGCCGCGAAGTGCGGTGTAGATGCCCTCTCCGGTGAACGGATCGAAGAAATCGGCGGCGTCACCAACTAGCGCGGCGCCCGGCGCCCATGCCTTTCGCGCAGAGCTGGCGAACGGTCCCGTCGCGCGAACCGGTGTCTCCCGAACCGCATTCGCAAACATCGACGCAATCTGCGGCCGCTCGGCGATCCAGCTTTCGAGAAATTCCGTTTTGTCCACTGCGACTTCCGCCGATCGCGAAACGGGAACGACGACCGCGACATTTGCCAGGCCATTGCCGACGTCGGCGATTCCGCAGTAGCCGCCTCGATCAACGTGCATTTCTCCGAGATCGCGGAGGTTCTCTACTCCCGAATAGTGGGTTACAAGCGCGATTCGCCTGGGCCAGCGTGAAGCGCGGATCAGATCGAGCCGGCGGCCAACGACCGAGCGAAGCCCATCTGCGCCGATGACGAGATCCGCACGACGCTCGGTTGGGCCACTCGTGCCCGGGGTGGCTACTCCAACGACCCGCCCACGCGGATCGCGCAGAACGTCGGTGACGCGAGTTCCCTCGACAACCTCAACTCCAGCACTTTTTGCGCGATCGAGAAGAATCGAATCGAGAATGGTTCGGCGAACGGCAAGACCGGTGTCGCGATGCCCCTGATATCCATGCCCGGACGCAAACTCGCCATGAATCGTCGATCCATTTGGGGCGTGGACTCTCATCCCTGAAAGTTGCGCTGCTCCTGACGCCTCGACTGTATCGAGCACATCCATCGCTTCGAGAATCCGCGATGCCTGCGGACTCATGTACTCCGAGCAGGTCTTGTCGCGAGGAAAGCGCGCACGATCAAGGAGGGTGACCTCAGCGCCTGCCTTCGCGAGGAAGTAGGCGGTCGACGACCCGGCCGGTCCTCCGCCAACGACAACTACGCGTTTTGACACTGAGACCACAGAGCGAGCGGGCGCAATTCTAAAGACATTAAGAGGTGTTTTCCGGACTGAAGGTTTCTCGATTTTTTGTTAAACAGCGGAACAACAATGACATTCTTTTAGCGTTCTCATTGATACCTTGGGCTCGGCGCTGTCGTCTCGACTAAGCTCCGGAAACGGAGTACGTCAAGAATCTTGACGTACCCTCAAACCCCCCCAAAAAGAAGCTTTGGACCACAGCAATACCGTCATTGCAGAGCCAACCCTTTTTCTGTGGTCTCTGTGGTCTCTGTGTCAATTCGCGGTTTGGAAACGGAGACGCGACCGCGTAATGCGTTGAAAAATTCCCATATACTGCCAATGCGGACGTGGCAATTGCAGAATCGCCGCGGCACGCGTCAAATACGGAAGAATGATCGACCTCGAATCGGCGGAAAACATGAACCGCGGATATGCCGCCGCGAATCGCCGGAGGCGATCGACAGTTGGATCGAAATCCAGCGTTGGGCTGAAGTAGAAAGTCGGGTCGAGCAGAGTTGAATCGGCATCGACGACTCCTTCTCCAATCGCAATTCGATGCAGCGTCGTACCCGGGTAAATTCTCAAACCCACGGTCATGTAAACCGCATCGCCGCGTCGCAGACGCCACGCCGCGAAATCGAGTGTCTCCTCGAGAGTTTCAATCGTCTCGCCAGGGCCGCCGACAAGGAAAATCCACAGCGTTCGAATTCCCGCCTTCTCAACACGCTCGGCAACTTCGCGCACTTTTGCAGCGTTGAATCCCTTCTCCAGCCGCTCCAAAACCGGATCACTCGCACTCTCGGCCGAAATGCCGAGCGTTCGAAAACCTGCTCTCCGCATCGCTGATAGCAGCTCGTTTGACGCTGTTGCCGGTGTGAAGTTTGTGGTGTCGAGGTGGACGCCAAGCTTTCGTCGCGTGATCGCTTCGCAGACTTCGAGAGCGTGTCCAGGCGGCGAGTTGAATGTCGAATCGACGAAATCGAAATTGCGAACGCCGGCTTTTCGCGAGAGCTCCTCGATTTCGTCGGCGACGCGCTCGGGATCGCGGGTTCGATAGCCCCAACCCTCAACGTTACGGTAGGTGCAGTACACGCACTTGTAGACGCAGCCTCGCTTCGTCTGGATCGGGATCGTCGCGCCGTGTCGTTCATAACGTCGCAAGTCGATCCACCGATGCAGGGAAGGCGAGGGAAGTGAATCGAGATCGGCGTCCTCACCGGGAGGCGCGAAATGCACCGTGCCATCGACGGCTCTGACCAACCCGGGAATCGGTCCGATGTCGTCGCCGTTCGATAGTGCATTCACCAGCGCGACACTCGCTCGCTCACCATCGCCGGCAACGGCGTAATCCACGCCGAAGTCGCGGAACAACGCTTCAGGCGCAACGCCAAACGCAGCCCCGCCGGCGATGATCTTCGCGTTTGGCGCGGCCTTTCGAAGAGCCGCAAAAATCTCGCGGCCTTCCGGGGTGTAGTGCCTCAATGCAATCGCATCGCTGTTGTCGATGTTCCTGATCGACACGCCAATAATCGACGGATTGCTTTCGTTCACTGCCTTCGTGACTACAGCCAGCGGATTCTTCTCGAAGCAAAGGTCGAGAAACCGAACGTCGTGACCGGCCTGATCGAGTGCCGATGCGACGCACGCGAGACCGTTGGGAACGACGGGATAGGGTTGTCGCTCGCGATTCGCGCTGATTAACAGCACTCGCGACGAGTTTCCTGTCGTGCGGTCGGTTGAAGTACCCATTAGGTCATTGCGGAGTTTGTCAGATAGACGAGAAGGCCGATGATCGCCCCGCCGAAGGTGCTTAGAGCATTCACAACGTCGTTATCCATCCATGGCAATCCTGCGGCCACAGTCGTGATTGTACCGCAATCATGAATTGAACGTTCAGTTGTCGCTTCGCAATGCTCACACCGGCGCCTGACCTGAAGCGTCTCTCCCAGAATCGAATCAATGGTTGACCCACTGATTCCGCCGACGAGAGCTGCGATGACCGACGCCACCGTCCAGCCTGCAAGATATGCAACGACAGCCATCGCCACGCCGCCGATAAGCGCCGCAAGGGTGCCCGCCACTGTGACGCCGCCAGATTCTCCGGGCATTACGGTTCGACGGCTCAGTATGGTTCGCGGGGGCGAATCCGACAGGACGCCGATCTCGGTCGCCCACGTGTCGGCGGCAGCAGCGCCAAGCGCACCCGCGCCTGCACAAAACCACACAGGAGATCCTGAGAATAGCGTAGCCAACGCGGCCGCCGAGAAGACGCCGCCATTTGCAAGGACCTGAAAGGCATCGCGATTACCACCCTTTTCAACGACGCCGCCCATCCGGTCCGCTTTGCGCGCCGACTGGTAGCGAGACAAGAGTGTGCCTGACACAAAGAATGAAATGAGCAGTGCCGCCCAGCCCCACCCTGCAGTTGCGCACACGATTCCAAGCACTAGAGCGGCGATCGCGCCATTGCGCGATAACGATTGGCGACGGTTGGCAATGATGACGACTATCGCTGCCGCGATGCCGCCGACGATCGGTCGCAACGGCATCTCGATCGAGGAAATTGCGTTCAGTTGTTCACCTGCCGGAAGATTGCAATAACTTTAGATCCCGCCGCCAACAGCGGCTTCATCGTTTCACCTGCTCAAATGCCCCCGACAGTCCACGCACGAATTCCCCTCAGTCTGCTCGAAGCAATCAGGCGAGTCGACACACCCGAGGATCAGGTTGACGCGGAATATGTTCCTGAGCTGAGGAACAAGCGACTTGGGCTTAGCGACACCGTCTACACACAGATCCGTCGGTATTCGGAAGCCATCAAGCGTGGCCAGAAGATTCCGTTTGTTGAAGCGTCAGGACTCGGTACGCTCATCGGCCGCCGACCTGACTCGGACGAGCTCTTCATGACGGCCGGACAGATTCTCGCGCACGACATCTATCACTCGATTTCTGGTACCAAGCGCGGAACCATTCGGCTGATGCCCGGATTCATTTCGCGACCGGTAGCTCTCAAGCAGCTTCAGGTAATTGCGACGAATTTCTTCGGGGGTTCGCTCGAGCGAACCGGCTCATTCCTTTCCCTCAGAATTCCCGACTCGGTCACGGTAAATGGAGCGCCCAAGTCGGCTGGCTGCGCATTCTACGAAGCTGCTTTTCGGGAATTGCTCCGGCTGCTGATAAACGCGGGCGGCCAGGTAGATCACGTTCACTGCATCCAGCGCGACGAAGGTGTCTGCGAATGGCGCGCCGAATGGCGAAATCACGGAAACTGAGGAACGCTGAATGTTGAACGCCGATAAGCTCGGGCCCCTCCAGGCGGAAATTGCCAAAGCCGGAATAGACGGATGGCTCATCTTCGATTTTCACGGGCTGAATCCTGTCGCCACCGGAATGCTCGAGCTGCAAGGCATGGCGACGCGCCGGATCTTCGTCTTCATTCCTCGCGAAGGTGAACCAGTCGCGATCACGCACGCCATCGAGCAGGGACCGTGGCGCGACTGGCCATCCGGCTGGGGAAAGGTGAAATACAGCGGATGGCGCGAGCTGGAATCGCATCTCTCCAGCGTCGTGAAGGGAAAGACTGTCGCGATGGAGTATTCGCCAGGCGATGCGGTCCCTTACCTCGACAGAGTTCCGGCCGGCGTCGTAGAGATGGTTCGCGGCGCTGGTGCAACAGTCGTTTCGAGCGCCGATCTGGTCACGAAATTCTACGCCGTCTGGACTCCAGAAAATCTTGCCTCTCACGAACGAGCCGCCGAGATCATTGCGACCATCGCGAGGAACGCGTTGAAGCGAGCAGGCGACGCTGCGACATCAGGATCGCCAGTCACCGAGTATCAACTTCAACAGTGGATCCTCGCCCAGTTTGCCGCGAACGGGGTTTCTACCGATCACGGCCCCATCGTGGCGATCGGACCCAACGCAGCGAATCCCCACTACGAGCCAACTCAGGAGAACGACGCGATCATAAATCGCGGCGACACTCTGCTGATCGACTTGTGGGCACGCGAAGAGAACGGAGTTTTCGCCGATCAGACCTGGATGGGCTCACTTGGCGAGCCGAACGAGAAGGCGGAGAAGGTCTGGGAGGCAGTTCGCGGCGCTCGCGATGCGGCGATCGCCATTCTCCGCGACAAGCTGGATTCCGGGAAACCCATCAGCGGTGGGGAAGTAGACGATGCGTCTCGCGATGTGATCACTAAGCAGGGCTTCGGGCCTCAGTTTCTGCACCGCACCGGACACTCGATCGACGCGCGCGATCTTCACGGCTCCGGGCCGCACATCGACAACCTCGAGACTCGCGAAGAGCGCATGCTCGTGCCGGGAATCGGTTTCTCAATCGAGCCCGGGGTCTACCTGTCAGGCGATGTCGGAATGCGAAGCGAGGTTAACGCGTACGTCTCGGAAAAAGGCATCGTCATCACGCCGCGAGACTATCAGACGGACCTGATTATCGTTTGAGCGCGGCAGGGAGACGCGTCCAGATCTCCGGATCAGCCCCCTCAGGTCCAAGCAGCGCGAACCGCCGGACGCCGGCGCGACGCGCAACAGACACAAGTCGCTCCAAGGTCGTCGCATCTTCGATCCAGATCGTCCATCCATTCCTGGGTGACGACGCTGTGATCGATCCGCTCGCCTGATCCCTCCGGAAGACTCCCGCCTCCGACCGCATCAGCGCCTGTGCCTCGGCGAACGTAATGACCGTCGCAACTCCACTCCGATCCCACTTGTAACCAAACAGCGGCAGCTCGGCCACAATTCGATTGATGCCAATCGCCGAGGCCCGCATTCCGATTTGCCGAGCCATCCATTCGGGCGAAACGATTGGACCGGGAGATGTGCCGTTTCGGTGCTCTCCGTTCAGGCGGACAACGACCAGATCGAACGTTCGCGCGAGTATCGTTGTTGGATATCCGATGGTATCGCCCGGCGGTACAATAATCCCAATCGGCGCCACGCCGCGCGCTCTCGCCGAGTCACCGATGGCCCTGAGTATCGAAGTGTTGGCGCTCAGTTCGTCGGGAGTCGATCCCTGGAAATCAACGAACATCCCAGTCCCACCTTGAGCGGCAGCAACTGCCACTTTCCTCGCAAATGCGCCCGACGCCGCGGCATCTTCAGTTAAAGCACGAATGCCTTCCGGATGATATCGGTTGCCTTCGTAAGTCGTTACCACTGCGATCCGCGACGCACCTCCTGATGCATCCGGCTGGGCAAGACTCAGCACCGGACTTAGCGTCAAGCTGTCGACGACAATCAAGCTTCCCTGAAACGCGGCAACCTCGGCCGGACCTGAACGAGCCGAGCCGGACGTGTGAGCGACTGAAGGGAGAATCCAGACTGTCGCTGGTGGAGGTTCCCGCCCCGGCAGGCGACTGCAATCAACCAGTCCCGCCGCCGTCGCAGCCCACAACGCCGTTTTGAGGACTCGACTCATAATGTGAAACTAAGAAAGAATTTCCGTGACTGTCATCTGGCAAACGCCGGCGCGGGAGCGCAAACTCCCCAAATGCCTAAGAGATTCCAATTCCAGAGTATCTGTGTCGCGCTCATTGCCGTCCTCCCGACGATCGCTTTCGCGCAAGGCGCCTTGACTTCAGTGCGCCGAGCGTCATCGCAGCCCGCGGACATGATCGTAGTCAACGGCCGAGTGTACACCGTCGATGACTCGCGTCCAATGGTTTCTGCCTTCGCAGTTCGCGGCGGACGAATCGTATTCGCAGGATCAGAGCGCGAAGTAAGGGCGCTCGCCGGACCGAAAACGCGAGTTTTCGACGTCCATGGAGCGACAGTCGTTCCCGGACTGGTAGACGCTCACGCTCATCTGGTAGGCCTCGGCTCCTCACTTGCGAACGTCAATCTCGCCGGTTCTCAGTCATACGACGAAGTGATAGCACGCGTCGTCGCTCGCGCGAAAGACACTAAGCCCGGGGAGTGGATTTTCGGCAGGGGATGGGATCAGAATCGCTGGCCCGAAAAGGAGTTCCCGACTCACGAGGCGCTGACGAAAGCCTTTCCGAACAATCCCGTGGTTCTCACACGAATCGACGGACACGCATTGCTGGCAAACGCGATGGCGATGCGCGCGGCGAAAATCACAGCAGCAACACCCGATCCTGATGGCGGACGCGTCCTGAGGATGAGCGACAAATCGCCAAGCGGAGTGTTCGTCGATAACGCCCAGAGTCTCATCAACCGGGCAGAGCCGTCATCTACTCGCGAGCAGACGACGAAAGCGATTCTCGCGGCAATTGCAGAGGCGAACAAGTGGGGACTCATTGGAATTCACGATGCAGGAGAGTCCCAACGCGTCATCGATATCTACGAATCGCTTGCGAAACAGGGCAAGTACAACCTGCGCAATTATGTGCTCGTGTCGGGCGACACGGCGGACATACTCCACTATACGGCGGTCGGTCCACGTAGTGATCTCTACAACGGGCGCATCTGGGTCCGCTCCATAAAGCTTTACGCGGACGGAGCACTTGGCTCTCGCGGTGCGGCCCTGCTCGTTCCCTACTCCGATGACCCGGGCAACACGGGCCTTCTCGTTACCCCTCCGGCCGATCTCGAGAAAGTGGCCGAGCTCGCTTTGAGGAAGGGGTTTCAGGTCGGAGTACATGCGATTGGCGACCGCGGAAATCGCGTGGTGCTCGACGCATATGACGCAGCGCTGAAAGCCGTGCCAACCGCTGACCATCGCTTTCGCATCGAGCACGCTCAAGTCATCTCACCAGCGGACATTCCGCGATTTGCGGAGCTCGGTGTGATTCCCTCGATGCAGGCGAGTCACCAGACGAGTGACATGCGGTGGGCTGAGACGCGCCTCGGACCGGAGAGAATTAAGGGAGCTTATGCGTGGCGGACGCTGTTGAATACTGGCGTCATCATTCCCGACGGCAGCGATTTTCCCGTTGAGGAAGTGAATCCTCTGATTTCGTTTCATTCCGCGGTCTCCCGACAGGATGACACCAATTGGCCACAAGGTGGTTGGTACGGGGATCAAGTGATGACGCGGGCGGAGGCACTCAAGGCCATGACGATCTGGCCTGCCTATGCGGGGTTTCAGGAGAAGGTCATGGGATCGATCTCGCCCGGCAAATATGCCGACTTCGTGGTCCTCGATCGTGACATCATGACCGTTCCGGCGAGCGATATTCTGAAGACCACGGTCCAATCCACCTGGCTCGGAGGAAAAGAGGTGTACAACAACGGGGTCCTGCGCGGCCAGGTGCGTTGATAGTTTACTGATCGCACACTCATTACATCGTGGCACGTCCGTTGCCCGTTGGCGTGCATCAATGCAATCGAATATTCGAATGATTCAGCGTTTGTCAGTCGCGGTACTGCTCTCTGTTTCGGTTCTCAGTGGTTGTTCAGGCGATAAGAAAGAAGCGGCTGCGGCGCAGCCTCCCGTGATAAAACCCGGAAGCGTGCCGCCGCGGCCGTCGGTGGTCCGGGTTCCGGCGACCGCGTATCGGCCGATTCAGGTGACAGATGGTGGGACTCTGGCGGGCACCGTGGAATACGACGGCGTGATTCCGGCCGATCCAGTAGTGACCGTTCCCGCGGATCAATCCGGATGCGGTCCCACAATCGCTGAGCATGCGGTCGATCACAACGGGAGCCGCATCAACGGTGTGGTAGTGTGGATCACCGATATCCGAACTGGCAAGCCACTGCCTATCGCGCGCCGGTTCGAGTTGTCGAACACCGACTGCCTACTCTCTCCCAGAGTTCAGGCCGTTTTTGCACCGGGAACGCTCAACATGTCGAGCGAGGATGTCACGATGCATCGCGACAGGATCATCAATGTGGGGACAGGCGAGATGTTGGGGCTTGCCCCGTTCAACGATAACGGGGAAGTCGTGCCGTTCGACCGGCTGTTGACCGGAACGGCGGAGCTCGAGATCACATGTGAGCTTCATCCGTGGTCAAAGGCGTTCATCCTCGTGTTCGACCACCCGTATTTCGCGTTGACGTCGTCATCGGGCTCGTTCAGCATCGGCGATGTTCCGCCGGGAACGTATCACGTAAGGGCGTGGCATCCGTCGCTGGGGATAAGCGACCAGACTTTCACAATCGTTGCTGGCCAGGCGGCCAGCCTCGCCATGAAACTGGCGAATGCTGGAGCGGCAGCCGCGGCTGCCGCCCCAGCTTCAACTCAGTGAGTGAACCAGGATAGTCCAGCAGACAGCTCGAGCTCGTTGCTGCCGCCATTGTTGAAGTTGCGGAGGTATGCCGCTTCGAAGCGAGTTCCGAGCTGAGAAAGGATCGGCTTCTTGTACCCAACTCCGAAGCCAGCGAAGAAGTTGTTTTGACTTCCGCTGCCGCTGAACCCGGATACGCCGATCGTCGGGCGGACGTAGAGGCCTTCCCGCTGCAGCTTGGTTGCGTCGAGATGGTACAGCGCACCGACTTCCACTCTGTACGCAGTGAACGTGTCACCGCCGCCGCTCGAGATCGAAATACGCGCCTTCGGCTCGATAGAGATGTTCGGATTCATCGGAAAGCCCATTCTGATGGATCCGGACGGAATGTTGATGTCGGTGAACGACTCGCCGCCAAGGCCAATGTCTGCCGTTGCATCTATTCCGAGTTCGTAGGCCGTGGGAGTCGTTTCCACCGGCACGGTTGCTCTCCGCTGGGCCGCGGCCGTTCCTGCTGACAGGGCAATAGCAACTAACGCTGCTGCGAATCTGATTTTCATACTTCCTCGCGTTAAAGTTTGAGCCGGACTCATCGTTCCGACCCTACACAGTATAAGAGAGACGAACCATCGTCCACATCGTTTGTGATTTTTCTTTGACGAAAACGCCTTTTGGCGCTTCATGCAAAGAGCCCCGAAGGTAATCCGCAATCCGCGATTAGTCGCCGATCATCGATTGCTGTTGGTTCCTGAATCCGCATAGGTCCTCTATCCGCGCTTTGCAATCACGCGCGCTGAAGTGACGGTCAGCAGATACACCTGCATGTAGTTGAGCAGCGCCTGAATCGCGAACAGCCCAACCAGTCCGAGTGCGATTTTGTCGAGAAGCGCCAAGTTCGCGTTGACGAAAGCAGCATCGAGGAGACGTTGCACTATCCTTGGCGGGCGGTTCGTCAGCCATCAGCTGAGTTTTCTATCGGCTGCCATCGCTACAAAAAGCAGCGCCAGATATAAGAGGGAATACTTGTAGACCCACCATGCCGGGGCGGTCCACTCTTTCGCAGCGCGCATCTTGAGAACGCCGCCGAGCAGGATGAGACCGAGCACGAGAGACGATACCAGATAGATCCAGCCGAACGCGCCGAACGTCACCGGGAGAACAGTCAGCGGAATCAGGATGAGCGTGTACCAAACCATCTGATTCATCGTCTCGCGCTCGCCCCACACCAGCGGAGCCATTGGGACGCCGGCCTTCGTGTAATCGCGTTGCTTGAGAAGGGCGAGGGCCCAGAAATGCGGCGGAGTCCAGTAGAAAATGATCAGGAACAAGTAGACCGCGGCGAGGTCAACTCGTCCCGTCATCGCTGCCCAGCCGACAAGCGGCGGAAACGCCCCAGCCGCTCCGCCGATTACGATGTTCTGCGGTGTGGTTCGCTTGAGCCACCGCGTATAGATGAAGATGTAGAAATAGAATCCGGCGAGCGCGAGCGCCGCCGAAAGAATGTTCACGAAATATGCGAACAAAAAAGTCGAAGCGGTGGCGAGCGCGACACCGAACGCGAGCACCGATATCCTGCTCATTCGCCCGCTTGGAATCGGACGCAGTCGCGTCCTCGCCATGCGATCGTCGATGTCGCTGTCCATGTACATGTTCACGGCATTCGCGCCGCCGGCCATCAGGTACCCGCCGACGAGCACGAGGATCACGAGCAGGAAGCCTGGACTTCCCGCTACGAACATCGGCGCCACAGTCGTCACCAGCAAAAGCGAGATGATCCTCGGCTTCGTCAGCATGACCATGTCCTGAAGCAAGCTGCGCTCGGCCGGTACTGGCACCGCGGGAACTGTCATCAGGCCGCTGCTCTGATTCTGGTTTCGACTGGCGTGCGAGGAGTCACGCGATTGGTGATGATTGCAAGCACTATGATCGATAGCCACACGAGCGTTCCAAACGCCTGATGGAGAGAGCGGAACACCGGCGGGAAATGCATCTCGATCATCGCCGCAGCGACAATTATCTGAAGCACGGCCGCACTGAGTGCGATTGTGGCCGAGCGTTTTATGACCGGCGGCTCCTTTCGCCGCGAGGTTCCGACTGCGATTCCGATCAGGTGTCCAAAGAGAAGGAACGCAAGAATGCGATGAATGATCTGGACGTAAAGCTCCGATCCGTTGCTCACCACCGTTCGGCACAATGGGAATCCGCCGCATGCCGCTGTTGCGCCCGGAAGATTCGCGGTGAGAGCACCAAATACGATCGTGATGAGAGCGAGAGCAACCGCAGCTCTGGCTGCGCGCCACGTTTTGGGCGTTGCGCTGGAAAGATCTGCGCCTGCCGCGAAACCGCCCGCTCTGCTGGCTGCGATAGCGAGAGTCGCGAGGAGAGACATCGCAATTGTCAGGTGAGTTGCGATGATAATCGGGTTCAGCGCCATCTTCACCGTGATCGCGCCGAGCAGAGCGGCCATGACGACGAGTCCGGCCGCCAGCACAGTTGGTCGCAGGATTCCACCTTCACCGCTGACTCCGGCATCGCGGCGTCGCGCGAACGCAGTGAGGAACAATCCGATCACGACAATCGAAAGTCCGAGCGCGATGTAACGGTGAGTGATCTCGATGATGAGATCGATCCGGTCATGAGGAGGAAACCATTGTCCGGCGCACTTTGGCCAGTGGTCGCCGCATCCCATTCCTGATCCGGTGATGCGAACGATTGCCCCGAACACTATCTGCGCGAAGGCGAGCGCGAGGGCTGCATATGAAAGGCGTCTCAACGACTGCATGATTGCTTCAGGTCAGTGAATTGCTCGCCAGGTTGCGGCGAGAAGAACACCGAGGATGATTGCGGGAATCACTGCCCAGACCATCTCCGTGCCTCGTGGAGAGTGAGGGATCGGCGTGGGCGTATCGGCGTTTGTGTGCGGAGAAAATGCCGATCTGAGAATTGCCAGCTCGGCGATTACGCAGAG
>JBDUEH010000017.1:0-13158 GCA_040002555.1 Gemmatimonadales bacterium
CGCAGAAAATCGTTGAGATGGGCGGGGTCGTTTCGCTCGAACACCGTTCCGTGCGTTTCAACCGGGACGGGAATTCAATCTGCTCAGTGGACGTCGCTACGCCGAACGGGATGGAAAGACTCGAAGCCGAACAGTTCATCTCGACGATTCCATTGGCGACACTTGCGCAGAATCTCGGCGAAGAAACTCCGGCGAGCGTGCTAGCCGCCGCCGAGGGCCTGACGTACAGAGATTTCGTACTTGTGGCGCTGATCCTCGACCGCGACAATCTTTTTCCCGATAACTGGATTTATGTGCACACCCGTGGAGTGAAGGTTGGGCGAATCCAGAATTTCAATAACTGGAGCGCCGACATGGTTCCTGTCGAGGGTGTCACGTGTCTCGGCATGGAGTATTTCGCGTTCGAGGGAGACGGCCTCTGGACGACGGACGATGCTGCCCTGATCGAGCTCGCCTCGAATGAGCTTCAGAAGCTCAAGCTTGCGTCCGGAGCGACGGTGATCGACGGGACTGTCGTTCGAATGCCCAAGGCATATCCGATCTACGATGCCGCTTACGCGGAGCACGTCAGTACTATTCGAAGGCATCTCGATTCGATTCACAACCTCCAGACAGTGGGGCGGAACGGCATGCACAAGTACAACAATCAAGACCACTCGATGTACACGGCAATGTTGGCTGTCGAG
Organism: Gemmatimonadales bacterium; assembly: GCA_040002555.1. Classification (GTDB taxonomy): domain Bacteria; phylum Gemmatimonadota; class Gemmatimonadetes; order Gemmatimonadales; family Gemmatimonadaceae; genus UBA4720. The sequence goes on from JBDUEH010000017.1 coordinate 687, forward strand.
AACATGCTGGGTCGCGACCACGACATCTGGAGCGTAAACACCGACCTCGAGTACCACGAGGAGCAGCGGATCGACGAAAGAACGTCCGCTTCTTCAATGACAAAGGTGGCACAGTGAATTTCGCGGATCGGAACGAACCGAGATCCACGGAGCGCGGGCAGGAAGCCGATCAGATTCCAGATTCGGCCGCTTTGCTCTTTGCCCCCCTCGACAAGCGTGCGTTCGGAGTGGCGATCGGAACTGCGGTGGCGCTTTTGATTGCGGGCGTGACCATTGGAACAATGCTCACTTCGCAGCCCTTTCGTCTCGGACTGCTGGGCAACTACTTCGCCGGCTACTCCGTTTCGTGGGTCGGCGCCATTGTCGGTGCACTCTGGGGGTTTTTCGTTGGCTTTGTTGCCGGATGGCTGTTGGCGTTTACCCGCAATCTTTCACTCGCCGTGTCTCTTTTCCTGCTTAGAAGCAAAGCCGAGCTGAACGAGACGAGCGATTTCCTGGACCATATCTGATGCCAGTCAACAACGTGAACCAGCAGGCCGAGTATCGAAGCACGCTGCTCCGGCTGAATGCACGAGCATGGGGAATAGCGGTTGGTTTGATTTCCGGAATCGGTTTGTTTGCGGCGACGATTCTGCTGATCTTCAAAGGGGGCGAACAGGTTGGAGCGCACCTTTCTCTCATCGGAAAACTGCTGCCCGGTTATCGAGTCTCCATCGTCGGCGCCTTCATCGGGTTTGCGTACATGTTCATGATTGGGTACGCGATTGGCCGAGTCATCGGAAGCGTCTACAACCGGTTGGCGAGGGGCGGCTAGCGCGATCCGGCTGCGGAGGAAGGAGCGCAGCTAGGGTGACGCGTGCTTTCTCGTCCAGACAGTGATCTCGCCGTCGCCTACCGTTGCACTGAAAGTCGTATCGCGCTGCCAGTTTGTCCTTAACTCGCGGTCGATCGCGGGATACTCGATCCGGAGCGCGCGGCTGAAAGTAGTGATGGCGCGAGCGTTGGCCAAAGGCGGCGACGCGTTGAGCTGGGCAGCGTCACGAGTGAAAATAAAGCTTGCCGTATCGGGCGGATGCATCCGCCATAGATAGTACTTCATCCCCAATTCGGCGTTACCAACAACGAACACGGTGCTTTGGTCGCCACGCTTTTCAAGAAAGCGAATTGCCGGGCGGTACGCTGCTTAGGAGTGCGATAGTAGAAAGGAGCGCGAAAAGCAGATACGCGGTGTATCCGCGGGCGTTCTGAGAAAAATAGATGTGATAGTACGAGCAAGCCAGAAGCAGGGCGGCTCCTACGGCCGTCCATGACGATTACGTGATCCGCCCACTCTGATGAGGCATCAACTATATGCGCGATCGTGCGCGATTCGTTCTTTGCAAGAATCACAATGGTAATGGCAGCGCGATCGTAAGCGAGCGAAGTCACGCCTGGGCTGCCGCGAGCAGGGGAGCTCGTATCCGACCAACGATTGCGTGCACAGCCACGAAAGCGATGAAATACACGCCACCGCCAAGTATCACCTGTTGTACCACCGGGCGCGCCAGACCGAAGCCAGTGAGCGCGCCACCCAGCGCAATTCCACCAACTATCGGTGCTATAGCGCCGTGAAGCCGCGGCCTGACGCCAAGGCGTCTCAACGCGACGATCGTCAGAAGCAGGATCACACCTTCCCCTGCGACAGTGGCGAATGCGGCGCCTCTAATCCCGTAGTGCGGAATGAGCGAGAGATTCAGCGCGATGTTCACGACGACGCCTGCGGCCATGATAGCGGTCTCGGTGCCGATCCTTTGCATGGCGAGAAAAACATTTCTCGCAGTTCCGTGAATTCCGATCACAAGGAGACTCAGCAGCAGTAATCGCAGGGCAAGAGCACCTTCCGTGTAGGCATCTCCAAAAATGAGCGCCATCAGAGGAGAAGCTATCAATATTCCGCCAACCGCGAATGGAATTACGACGGCAAGCGAGAGACCGAGTGAACGCGATAGCACGAGCGAGAGCTTTTCTGGGTCTGTCCCCAAACGGGCCATCTCCGGAAAGAAGGAGACGTGGGCTGCAAACATTATTGCCATTACAAAGAACACAATGCGGTAGGCCGCTGAATACAGGCCGACGTCGAATGAGTTGACCATCAGGCCAAGGAGGACCAAATCGAATGAAATCATGATTGTCCGAAGCGATCGAGATACGGTGTTCATCCCCGAAGTCCGCGAAAGCAAAATGACAGACTTGCGGTCGGGCAGCCTCCAGCGCCCCTTGAGAAGCGGAACCACGAGAAAGAGAGCAGCCGCCATGTCTCCCAGGGCCTGAATTCCTGGCACTCTCAGTATGTTGGATTCGCTCCGCACAAAGATCACAAGGAGCGCAAGAGTCGCGATTTCGGACAGCAGTAAGGAGACGCCGATTTTACGAGTAGAGCCGAGGCCCTTGTAAACCCACCCGGTATCGAGAGCGAGTGGAATCAGAAACAGCGTCGATAACGCGGTTACGTCCCTCATTGCGCGGTCCAGCGGCAGTAGAAATGCGAGCGCCAGCACAATTCCAATCGCGAGTGCAGCAGCCATCAATCTGACCGTCATGCCGGCTACGGCGATCCGTCCCACTGCGTCCGCGTTACGCGCCACCTCGCGCGACCCGATTTCTCCAATGCCGGCGGCAAGAGCAATTCCAAATTGGGCGATCACCGCGGCAGCGAAGGCAATGTCGCCGAATCCATTCACACCGAGTCGCCGCGCGAGATAGGCGGTGGCTATGAAGGCAACGCCGCGAGCAGCAACCTCGCCAGACGCGAGCGGGAGAAAGGCTCCGACCGATGACCTTCCGCTTGTCGGATCGGTTGCAATGGTCTGCCCGACCCGATCGGCGAAATAGAGAGTCATGCCGATCGGTACCGCGAAGACGCTCAACAGTTGATAGGCGACATGGAGAGGAATGGCTCTTCCCATGAACAACGGGCTTCGGGTTTTAGCAAACCACGCATACAAGCCGCGATTGATCCACAGGGATATCGCCAGAAACGCAATTGCGAGTGCGAAAGCCTGGACCCAGACAAATCCGAGCGCCGTAAAGAACACAACGATCGCAATTGAAAGGGTTCCGCCAATCTCCCGCGTCCCAAGGCTCGGCGATGGAATGTTTCCAGCTGAAGGCGACGATAGAAGCAGACGAACCCATGGAATTGCCCGGTCGACAAGGTCGGTCCGCATCATTGGCAGAAGCCGCCACGGCTTGAGATGCTTTGCCTGAATGCGCGGATCGAGCACGATGCGTCCGCCTTTGGCGCGAAGCCGTCGCCCAAGCTCGATGTCCTCGATTTGGGGACGCAGGTATTCGCCCTCGTCGAACATCCCGGCAGCTTTGAACGCTTGAGTTTTCACGACTCCACAACCAGCCCAGAACGTCGCGGCCTCACCCGCATTTCTCTGGTGAACGTAGTGGTGCAGCAGATTGCGATACTGCGAGACGAGCCCTTGGTCCGCCGGATCGTCATCGTATGATCCAAACGCCGCAACTATTTGTGCATCTGTTTGGACGGCGCGGCAAAGGCGCGAAAGCGCGTCAGCATGCACCGCGACATCGGCATCGACGAAAGCAATGAACGGAGTCTCCGCAGCCTCAGCTCCGCGATTTCGTGCGTAAGCGGGCCCGCGAGGTCCATCGCCGATCGAGATTACAGTGTCGGCAAACTGCTCCGCGACCGCGCGCGTGTCATCCGTGCTCGCGTCGTCCACAACGACGAGTTGCCATGACTCACGCGGCAGGTCACTGTTGCTCAGCGTTCCAAGCGAGGTGGCAAGGTAGTGCGACGAATTGTGCGCAGGCACAATTACCGTCAAGAGCTTCTCAGACACTGGAATGTCGGGAGAAGTACTTCGGCTTCCGTGATTACGTTGGGTTCGCAGGGGTACGCGGGGGGATTGGTTCTGGATTCGTTTGAGCGTGCGGTAACTTGGCAGCCGCGTGCACAATCTTACAGCAGAGTAGCGAATCCGCTACGTTGCGCATCCCTTTATTCCGAGAGCAAGAACATCGCAGCGCGACCCACTCGACGACTGATAGCGTTTCTTCTTGCAGCCATCGTGTTTGCCGGTTTGATCGCCGTCTCCATTCCAGACCGCCGAGTGAGAGGATGGAGCCTAGGCACCGCCTACGCCGCGTTCTTTCTTCTGATGTGGGGTCTGACGATCGGGCCGCTCAATATCATTCGCAGGCGTCCGAACCCCGTCCACAATCCAGTTCGCAGAGACGCAGGAATTGCAGGCGGCATGATGGGGATCATCCATACCGTGATTGGACTGCAGGTACACATGGGCGGCAACCTTGCCCGCTATTTTCTCCCGCCGCCTGACCTCAACAGCGCCGCCCGGCTTTTCCTGGCGGCCAACTGGACGGGTCTAATCTCGGCCGTGGTGTTGGCTTTGCTCGTCGTCATCTCGAACAATGCATCACTGCGGCGGCTTGGACTCGTCGTCTGGAAAAATCTCCAGCGATGGGCTTACGCTGCGGCGGCGTTGGCAATTGGCCATGGTCTGGCTTATCAGCTCCTGGAAAAACGACCACGAATACTGATAGCCTTTCTTTGCGCGACTACGCTTTTGGTGTTTTTAATCCAGGTTGCCGGCTGGCGAGTGAAGCGAGCTGCTGCCTGAGGCCGGGCCAATTCGTTCAACAATCAGCCGGCGGGTGTAATTCTCACCGCGTCGGCGATCCTGTCTCGCACCGTCGCGATGTCGATCATTTCAGCGGGCGATACCGGAGTCTTACCCCGACCCACGATTGCGAGATAGAATCTCGCGGAGAGTTCCCTTAGCCCAGGAAACGCGGTCTCCCTCGCAGACCCTCGACGTACCGAGTTTGCCGTCGCAGCGACAAGCGTCCTGGTCGACGAAGTAAACGGTCTCGCCATCTTGCTCAGGCGTGACACGCGCCCGGATTCGAGCGTTGAGAAACCGTGGAAGAGATCGAGCGCGATCGACGCGCGATCGCCAACCACCCGCATCGTGTTCCCCGTAGGACGACCATGCGTGGACAAAAGGATCGAAGCACCTGTGCCACGAATAACAGCGGTCACCAGAAGCTCGCCATCGGCAGCCGAAGTCATGCCCCATTGTCCAGTTGCCAGGTCGCCGCCTAGGAAGTTGTAGAGCAGCGACAAAGGGTGAGGCAGGATGTCCAGAAGCACTTCGTCATGCAAAGCTTCGGCGACTTGAGACGCACCAGCCGTGCACATCTCGGCTGTCACCCAACGAATTCTTCCTACTTCCGGCAGTCTCGCGACGGCATCGATCGCGCCCTTTTGAAATGGAAACTGGTGAACCGGGCAAAGGATCAGCTTGTGCGATTCAGCGAGGTCGAGGAGTGCTTGTGTCTCTGCCGCTGTCTGCGTTAGCGGTTTTTCGCTGAGAACGTGGATTCCCCGCCCAAGGATGAAAGAACAAGCAGAACCGTGTTCTCGAACGGGCGTGCACACATGAACTGCATCAACCCTTTCCGGAGTTATCAGCTCGTCAACCGTTCCGGATGCAACCTCTTTTCCAACCGACAATGCAAGACGCTGCGCGGCGGCTGGATCTGCATCGGCAATTGCAACAACGCGGGAGCCCGCCATACGTGCCGCGCGCGCATGGAAGCGGCCCATCAGGCCGGCGCCCACGATCCCTACGCGTAACGCCGGGCCAGAAGCCATGTTAGCCGCTCACCGTTGTTCGCATGCCTGTATGCGCGGCGGAATAACACGCGTCGATTACCCGAAGCGCATCGAGGCCGTCCTCAGCCGTGGCGGATGCACGCGATCCGTCCTCGAATGCCTTCAATGACAGCTCGAGAACACGACGCGTAGACACAACTCGGGGGTCGGCGGGATTGCGGGCGAGCAACTTTCGTTTGTTGCCGCGCTCGACCCATGCCATGCCCGACGCGCCATAATCGATGCGAAGGTGCGGGCGTGTGCTGCGATGCAACCCAGTGGTAATTCTTGCACGACCGCCAAACGAGGCGCGGTAGGATGCTTCATTGGTGTCCGCACGGATCTCGAAATATTGGGTTTCGCCTTTGCAAAGCCGATTTTGAACCACCTGCGCCATGCGTCCGCCAGAAAATTCGAGGGAGACGACGGTGAGCGCGTCAGATCCGCCATCACTCTGACCACCAGCCGACATCGATGCCCAAACCGCCTCTGGCATCTCTCCAAAAAGCGCGATGATATAGTCGATCAAGTGCACTCCCGCTTCGTGGAGCGTTCGTCGTTTCATGGCTCCGCGCCATCCGCCTTCTGTCCAGGGAGGCACGTAAGTGTTCTGCCACAGTTGAGCGAAGAAAACTTTCGCCTTGTTGTCCGAACGAGTGGCGTCGAGAAGAGCACGGAAAATCGGCATCTCCCTGAATTCATGGTTGAGCGCGATGCGCGTGCCTGCCGCGTCCGCAGCGGCAATTATTCTTCTGCCTTCCTCCGCCACGGGAACAAACGGCTTCTCGCAGATTACATGACAACCCGCGGCGATTGCGTCCAGGCAGACCGACGTGTGAAGGTCGGGCGGGGTCGCAACGATTACAACTTCAGGTTTGGTCGCGCCGAGCAACTCTTGAACGGTCGAATAGACGCGCACCCCGAATTTTTTGGACACGCGTTCTGCGCGGACAGAATCCGGATCGCATGCGCCGACCGTCGAAATGCCGGGCATGAGTGCCAGCGCCGGAAGATGAATTTCGTAGCCAGCTTCGCCGCAGCCTATTACTGCAATCGTTCGAAGCTTCGTCACGTTGAACTTCCTGGGATGATTGATCTGTAATGACTGGCAAATGCTCTGATCCCTCGCAGGGACGCCCGCACTTTGACATAGGCTCCAAATGCCGGCGTTCCCCACATGGCACCGATGGATTTTTCCCGAAAGTAATACATATCGATGCGAGGAAGAACATAGGCCGAATCTGTTTGGCTCAGGATTCTCATTTCAGTTGTACATGCAAGCCGAAATTTCCTTGCCACCGCCGCGCATGAACTCGCGTCGAAATCTCCGTACGGAAATGCAAACGCTTCGGGGAAGTGTCCAATATTGGCCTCGATATTTAGCGCGCATTCAGTGATCTCCAAATCGAGGGCTGACTGTTCGAGAGCTTTCAAAGATCTGTGTGTCTGTCCGTGACCGCCAACATCGAAACCAGCGCTCTTCAGGGCGCGAAGCTCATCCCACGACAGTAAAGGGAGTTTTGGAATGGCAGCGTTGGCCGTGTCCCAACGGTTCACTCCGCCGACGTGAGATGGAGCGACGAAGACAGTGGCGTCGATGCCGCGATCGGAAAGCAGCGGCGCAGCGCACTCGCCGAAATTGACGAACCCATCGTCGAAGGTGAGCGATAATGCATCGATGTCATCTCCGGCTTCGATCAACTTTTCCGGCGACATCACTTTGACTTTCCCGGACGCCAGCCAGTCCAGTTGTCGAGTGAGTTGTTCTATCGGCATCGATATCGGCGACCCCGACGGATCGATCGAGTGATAAGTCAGGATTGCTCTGATCTGAACCTCGACGCTGTCAAGCGGTTCGTGTTTGCTGCTTCGATCGGATCGAAGTCTCTACCATGTCGAGATACGCATTGGCGCTAACGCTATCCTCCCAGAGCCGGACGAAGGCCGATCGACCCTGCTCGCCGAGGACCGCACGATACGCTGCGTCACCTGCCAGGCGTTGCATGGCGGCAAGGAGCTCATCGTCGCTCTCAAAGAGAACTCCGCCATTGGATGCGTCGATAATATCGGGAAACGGGCCGATCTTCCGCGCGATCACAGGAGACCTGCACCTGAAAGATTCAATGAGCGTGAGTCCAAAGGTTTCGTAAGCGAGCGATGGAACGATCGTAGCGATGGCGTGGTGGTAGTATCCGTCAAGAGAGTCTGCGGTAAGCTGACCGAGCAAGACTACCTGCTTGCCGCCTTCCGAACTGATCAGTTCCTTCAGACTTCCTTCACCCGCAACGAGAAGATCGACTTCCGGAAACCGCTTGAGAACGGGGAGCAGCGTCTGAAGACCTTTCCCAACCTCAAGCCGGCCGGCAAAGAAAAAATATGGCCTTGAGTGTGGCGAAGTGGTCGGAAAAGAGGTTGCGGCGTTTCCGCCACAAGGCGGAATGACCTGCATTTTTTCCTCAAAACCGAACTCGATGTGCTTACCCCTGCTGAAGTCGCTCATCGCAACGAATGCGTCGATGTATTTCACGCTCTTCTGCATTAGCCCAGTGTAACGCCAAAGCTGGGGTGGCCGGTGATACAGCAACTGGCATTTCACACAGGTCTTCGAGGTGCAGACCTCTTTCTTATCCCGCCAAAGAATATGTGTCGGGCACACGAGCCAATGCTCGTGCGCAGTGTAGACGCGTAACGCGTTACCTCCAAAACGAAACACCCCCGGACCGCCGATCAACGATGCGTTGTGAAAATTCACGACATCGAAGCTTCCTTCGTTCAGGATCTCGGCGAGGCGACGCCTATGAAGTACGGGGCGACCCGTCTGTTGAACCAGCAGGGGAGATGCAAATCCCAGCCGGCTGTGCAACGCGATGACGACAACACCATCGTCGGAGCGTTTCTCATTTGGGAATGGAGCTCGGCCCAGGGTTCCAAATGCGTCGAGATCGTGGACGACTGTTACCGAATGCCCTTGTCTGACGAGCTCGCGCGCCAGACGCTGAACAGCTATACCGTCCCCGCCGGCAGAATAGGGCGGATAGAACGTGCTGACGAAACAGAATCTCAATGCCCTCATGCAGCCGCCTTTCGTATCGCCGCGAGGCAGATATCGGCGCTCTTCTCCCAGCTCAACTTCTGCGCTTGCTCGAGCGCAGTTTGACCACACTTGTTTCTGAACTGCGGATCGTTCAGAAGGAGTTTCATCGCGGCGACGATGGCCGTGCTATCACCTGGAGGGACGAACAGCCCGCCGCCTCGAAGCAAGTCTGGCAAAGGTGATTCGGTCGTGGCGATGACTGGAGTCGCACACGCCGCCGCTTCGATCGCCGGAAGGCCAAAGCCTTCGGATTCAGACGCAAGCACCAATGCGATGGCACCACTCAGCAGTGCGGCAAGTTCGCCGTCTTCGACATAACCCAGCCAGTCTACGGTCGACTCCGTTCCGCACTTTTCGATCATCGCACGAATGACATTCACTTCCGAGTGAAACACGTCACTACTGGCATTCCCAACGAGCAGAAGGCGCGGCCCGCCGCCGGCCAACGTTTTCGACAACTCGCCGTGTGCGGCCACGATCGAGACGACATGCTTGTGTGGATTGAATCCTCCCACATAGATGAACCACGTCGCGCCGATCGGAATTCCATGGCGTGCAGCAACTTCGTTCGTCTTCGATTGGTCGATGGGCCGAAACGCGGGGGCCGGCCCCTCCAGTGTAACATCGATCTTCGACAGCGTCACTCCGTGCTGGCGGGACACCTCACCCGCGGCGTAGTCCGAAACAGTAAGAATGGAGCGCGCCTGCCAGTGGGCAAGCCAATTTTTTGCTCGCCAGAAGAATCGCGCTCGCGGCGACGGAAGTGTCAGCTCCGGAAACCGGTCCGCAATGGCATCGTGGATTGTGACAATCGCCGGCAATCCCGGGGGGAGCGGAAAGTACGTGTACACCGACGGTGAGTAGAAAACGTCAACCCGGTTTCGCCACACAGCTCGAGTCATGGCAAACATGTCGGACAACGATCGGCTCCCGTCCGCGGATGCCGCGGCGGCGGCTCCGGCCGAAGTCTTTACAATGACGCGCCTTACATTCGGTTGATCCAACGAGAAATTCGCGGCAGACAGTTCATCGAGAAAGCAGACGAATTCGTCCAAGGGCGACGCTTCGACCATCGCTCCTACGATATGGCGCGCGTAACGGCCATAGCCGCGTTGATTGGCCCAGCAGGTGGCGTCAACGCCGATTCGCAATTCCCGCCTCGATTGCGCCAACGGCTTCGCCAAAGGCCCAGCATGCCGACAGCCAGGCGAATGCTGGCAGCGATTTGGCCAGCTTTGTTCGGTACTGCTTTATCTCCCAGACGCGTCGCACCGCCCTCGTCATCAGTACCAGCGGAACGAACGGCGCGGCAAGCGCAATCCGCAGCGGCGATTCACCTCGAGACGCTGCTCGGGCATGACCGAAAAGCCTTCCGTGCTCATATCGACGGTGGGAAAGGGTGGAAAGACTGCCCGCGTTGGCGAACTCCATTGTCGCTGCCGGTACCCACGCGATGTCGTCGCCGCGTTTCCGCAACAATTCATTCACGTCCACCTCCCAGAAACCCGATCTGCGAGACCAGCCGCCGAGCTCCAGTGATGTTCGCGCATAAGCTGCATTGTCTCCTGCGATCTCGACGGTCTGTCTGTTTTCCATACTTTTCTCGCTCATGAAGGCCGAGTAACGAAGAAAGAAAACCGCAGAATCCAGCATAGTTGCCGAAGCGCTAAGACTGATCGGCCCCCCTGCAGCAGCCGATCCCTTTGCCATGGCAGCGAGGATCGACGTTCCCCAATCCTTGCCTGCAGTGCACTCAGAGAGGGTGAGCGCAACCACACCCCCCCGCGACTGAACGATGCCCTCGGCCCACAATCGCGGCACCAGCGCAGTGGCCGGAAGAGTGATCAGCTTGACGGCTGGATGGGTAGCATTGACTCTCGCCAGATCGACCAGTTTGCCCGCCTCGGCAACGATTACCTCCACCTCGATATCTGCGCATGAAACGAACACGGAATCGAGACATTGCGCCACCGAATCCGCCCTCTCAACGCACGCGACCACTACGCTTAGGGCTGGAACATCACTATACGTCGGTTTAGTCGGCTGATCCAAGTATTGGTAGCGTGGCGGGGAGCAACGAAGTTCCGTCCACTGAAACGTTCACGTTGCGGGCGTGGACAATCTTACAGCCAGCGGGCAAAATCGCTACTTTCCGCGGCGCATTTTTCGGGAGCCAGATCGGAGAGATTGAACTCACGGAACGACCAGCCGTTCTGCCCCGGTACGCAGCCGTCATTGCCATCAACGTAGTCGTGAAGATCGTGTATTTCGTCATTCCCATCCGTGGCAATTTTGAAACCGTGCTCCTGGGCTCAGCAGTGTTCAATCACGACGCCGTCCTGAACGCCGGCATTCTCGAATGGGGATATCGAAGCATCTGGTCCCCAAGTTTTTATTTTTTCGATGGGGCCGCCGGACTCCCTCTGTGGATGTTGCCGAAGGAGTGGCACCGGATTGCGACTGGCTTTGCGTTTGGCTTTTCGCTGATCACGCCGTCGTGGATGGCCAATGTTTTTGTTGGTTTGGCCGATGCTCCGTACGCCGCATTTTTTCTCGCGTCGATGCTCCTCGCGATTCGGATACTTGTTTCACCCAGTCCGTTTCTGCGCAGCATTCCGCTCTTCTGGTGTTCGTCCTTCTCTTTACGGCCGCGTCCTCGTTTTCGCTACACTGCCCCGGTGCTCTTCGTTCTGGCGGCCGTGCTGGTGAAAGGCAGGATGGAAGGCGATCCGATTCCTCGAAAATTGAAAATCTGGGGACCGGTTAGGCGTGTTGGCGCTCGTTACGATGCTGGTCTTCTTCAGTCGGCGCGCGATTTTCGGCCGGTACATTGTCGAGCCGCTCCTGTTTATCAATCTCGGGGAAAAAAGCGAGATCCTCATCAGCTTTCTCTGCCTGGCGATACCGAGCCAGATAATTCCCGGTTCGCACTTGGCTTTTCCCGGTCGCCGTATATAGACCCGTACCACGCACAGTTCGGGGCGACACACGGCGACATCACGTGGAGCCTGGTCGGCGAGTGCATCTCGATTGTCGTCCTGCTCGGATTGTGGCGCACCCGAACGCTATCAGGGATGATGCCGGCATCGGCTCGCAAGCGTATCATGCCGATCGCTGGAATCGCTACGGGGTGTGTACTCATTGCGGGCTTGATCGTCGGAGTCAGCACCAGACGCTCCACTAGCGGCAGGGCGGAGTTGTCCCTGTTTCAATCGGTCCGTCGCATCCCGGACTACTTCGCGGGCGTGACCGACACATACCGACCGCTCAAGACGTTCATGGACGGGTTGCCACACAACCAGACGATAATTGCGACGTCGACCGTGCAGGTTCGCTGGTCCGTGATCTCCGGTGTCAGCTATTACATGGCTGATTCGGGACTCGTGAACGTCACCCGGAAGAAAGACGTCTATATCGTAGTCGAGTGCCAATCGCTCGACACGTGTGCCCATCTGGACGCAAATGAAGCAAAGTTGAAGGATGCGCTTTGCAGAGTCGGTGAGTTCAACTACGCTCTCGTGTTCGAGGCCCGGGCGAGCCGCTCACGAGCGCGTGTCTACCGCGTGAGACCGGCATAGAACAGTAAACAAAAAGGGCGATTCTCTCGAATCGCCCTCCCTGATTTCGCTCGCAATGCTCAGTGCGCCCTCTCGGAATCGAACCGAGAACCTACTGATTAAGAGTCAGTTGCT